>CALQJH020000090.1 GCA_943330835.2 Candidatus Kuenenia stuttgartensis | reverse complement strand
GGGAAATTAAATTACATTACTCCTTTAAGATGGATTTACGAAAATATTTTTGAAAATGTGTCTAATGACTTAAGAATAGGATCTCTACTATATGCATTATTTTTTATTAGTATTTTTTGGGCTATTGGTTACTTTTTATATAAGAGAAAAATATTTATTAAGGTATAGGCCTTTTTATCATTATTTTATATCCTGGTATTCTTCCGCCCATTTGAATTTACAATTCAGTTTGTTTTTTAATAATGAAATAAAGTATTGTAAATTATCCAATGTCAATTTACTTCTAAACAGATAATCATGAAATAGTATTACATAATTTTTCTGATTGGATTTATTTTCCATCACCCTATTGGCTATTCGTTCGTAAAACTTATTTACACGGATTGAATCTTGACTTTCTTTAATTGTCCATTCAAAATCCCATCCAAAAATCTTTTCATTTGATTGAATTGAATCAAGAAATTTAATGACTCTTTTTGAGTTTTTATCAACGCATATGTTGCTATTTTTTAACCGCCAAGCATTAGTTCCTGGAAGCCTGGTAATATTACAATTGGAATCGAAATATTGCTTATTCCTATTAATATCATTCAAAACATTTATAGGGTCTTTATAATAATTATGAATTTTACCATGAGTTACTGCATGAGAATATGTATGATTATAAGTTCTAAAAAGTTTATTCCCTTTAACACTTAAAAAAACAGAGTCGTAATATATAGAATGCGCAATTTGTGACCCAATAATAAAGAAGCTTGCTTTTGTAGAACTATCAATTAAAGTATTTGCTAATGACGCTGTAGTTGAGTATGGACCATCATCAAAAGTTAGATAGATATTTGTACCTGTATCTATTTGATTTGTTACTTGGATTGTATCAGAATGCTTTATTGTAATAACATTATTTTTTTCCTTCTCTCCTGAATGATTACAGCTCATTAGAGAGAGGAAGATAACTGTGTTAATCAATAAAAACAATTTGAAATTGTTTTTCATCGTAAATTAATTTTAAAAAAATGTCTGATTTTGTCCCGGAAGCAAATTTATTATTTATTAACTTTTAAAGTTCTTTTTTTACTAACTCAAAAGAAGGTGGATTCATTTCTTTTTCATCCTGCAAACAAATAATCTTCAATGGGGCTTTTTTGATTGTAATATAAAATTTCGGCTTTGATGGATATTTGTAATTATCCTCAATCATTTGACATGACAGAATAATTTTGTCTCCTTTATCTAAGATGATATATTTTCCAGAATATTTTACTGACAATCCATTGTCAGCTTCTTGATGTAATTTTATTTTATTACCGTTACTAATAGTAAATGTATATGTACTGCCAGGAATTATAATATCTCTTCCATTAATCGACCCTCCAGAATAAGAGTCCTGATGGCCCTCATAAATTCCAAAGAAATTTACTTTTGAAATGGAATTTGGTTTTGTCTGTGAGTATACGACATTGATTAAAAGTAAAAAAAGAATTAAAGAATTTAATTTAAGCAATTGGGGGATGGTTTAATTATTCCATATGAAGATAATGTAATTAAATAAATTGAACACGCTTATAAAATATTTTACTATGAGGGGGAATCAAAACACTTGTATTTTTTGACCTACTTTATCAGAGTCTGTTGTGTTTTTATCATTTACTAGCAAGATTAAAAAGCTCAATATCAGTTGCAATACCTGCAAAGAAAACGGCAAATCGGAACTGCATCGCTAACATAAAACTTTAATTTGTATTGCTTTTTATGTTTTGATGTTTTGGTTATATGCATTTTGTTATCTAAAGAAGGGAATTGCCTAATTATTAGTGAATAGGCAAAAAAACATGCGTAGTATAATTTATTTTTTTGATTTGGCGATTTTTGTAAAAGGCCAAACACATCAATAATTTAATCTTGATTATTCATTTTATTCTATCACAGAATAAGCTTCGTCATTGAATTTACTTTGTTCTATATTAATTTATTGATAATACCCTGATCCAACAATATAAACTTCCCCTTCGTGGATTACTTTCTTTACATAAGAATACTTCATTGCTGGTGTATTATCGCCTGGTTTATACCATTGAAATTTCAGCCAAGCAGATCCTTTTTTCATCACAATTTCGTTTTGCTCTTTTATAACTAGTTTTCCATTAAGGTCTTTAAGTCCCATCAGATTTTTTCCCTCAAAGCTGGGCTGTGCAGAATTTACCAACTCCATACCATCAGGAGTTTGTACAAATACATAAGTATCCATAAATAAATAAGGCCCAGTTTTATCTCTCAGTTGTGCAAAAGCATCCTTACCATTTGCAGCAACTAAATCTCCTGCACGATTCACCAAATCTTCTATGAATGCCTTATCCATCTGCATCCCATAAATACCACAGCCAACGATATAGTCTTTGCCTGAAGGGAATGTAACCCTTTTTGCAAAAGTAGATTTCCAGGCAGGAAAAATATTTCCCGGCTCAGGATACATATAATGAAGCCACCCCTCACCGTTAGTATTTGCCGCAGCATCCATTATCATTTTACCAATTGGCCTTCCCAACACATCTTTAAGTTCGCTCACTAACAACCCTTCACTTTCCGGATTTGCCGCATGAAACTCCCTGACACCATCGATGGTCCACACAAAAAAGTAAATGTCATCATGAAACCATTTACTTCCTTTTTTTCTTAATTCAGGATATGCTTTTTCTCCCTGTTGTTCCAAAAGTATTGTTGCTTCATGTACAAGTTTAATCAAATCCGTTGCATTCATCTTTGTGTTTGATTTAGTGGACTTGGGAGCATTAGCCAGATAAACACCACAACCCACCAATACCCATTTGTTTCCAATCTTTGCCTTGGTTATATAAGTTGATTTCTGAGTAGAAATACTTTCTCCCGGTTTAGGCCACATATAATCTAACCAGCCGGATCCACTTTTATTCACAACATTAAACATTTCTTTCACCAACAGCTTACCATTTATGTCTTTTAGATTCATCAAGTTCCTTCCTTCAAGATTAGGGAAAGGTGGATTTACCAATTCCGTTCCAATTGAATCAATCACAAAAACATAAGCATCTTTTATTCTGAAAGGACCATTTTGATCACGGAAACGTTTAAACGCAGCATCTGCATTTAGTTCAATTTGTGCAACTGCATCTTTTACAACATCCACCACAAAGTCTCTTTCCATTCGATCATTATACATACCACTGCCTATTATATATCGCTTACCCGATGGAGATTTAACCAGCATTACAAAACTGCTTTTCCATCGTGGAAGAATTCCGCCCGGCACAGGCCACTCATAATGAAACCATCCTCCAAGCTTATCAGATTTACTTGATGCGGCTTCTATAAGTCCTTGTATGATTGGCCTTCCATTAATATCTTTTAGATCAAGCTTGTTATGACCTTCTAAATCAGAATCGGGATGAACAAGCATATTGCCTTTTTGATCAAGCACAAAAATATAGTTCTCCCCCTTTCTCCAGGAGCTGCCATTCAATCGAAAAGCATTAAAGGCCGCTTCACCTTTTAATTTAACTAGTTCTGCGGCATCTTTGACAAGTGCTATCAGTTGACGGGTTGAATCGTACTGAAAATTTTGATCTGATGTTTTATTTACATCTGCACTTTCGCTAACGGCAATACCTAATTGAGCGTTGCTGATACCATTTAATAGTAATGATAAAGCGGCTAATAATATATAATTTTTCATGTCTGTATTTTTTTGAGAAAAGTGATTAGAGAAAATTAAAACTGAAGCAAAAGTTGAAAAAAAAAAGTTGAAAACCAATGACTGAGGCTATTACAGAATATGTATAATATCACCTATAATTGTAAAATAAAAACAAGGTTGTCAGATGATATTTTCAAATAACAATTGAATTAAATTTCAATTGTTATTTAATTTTGAAATAGTTATCTATGGCATTTTGTTTTTACTTAATATCCGATGTAAAACATGATACCCATTTCAGCTAAAGGCTTTGAAAGACAAGGTGCCAATCATGCATTTTAATTTTCAAATTCGTTATTACTTTTTACAACTGCGCATTTCTTCGAAATCAAAAAATCACTTTAAATCAAAACGATCAAGGTTCATCACTTTCGTCCAGGCTTTTGCAAAATCTCTTGCAAATTTTTCCTTATTGGTATTGCTTGCATAAACTTCAGAAATTGCTCTTAACTCTGAATTTGAACCAAATATCAAATCACTTCGGGATGCGGTCCATTTTAACTTTCCTGTTTTGCGGTCTTTCCCCTCAAAAACTTCTTTTGAATTGGCAACAGGTGTCCAAACGGTATTCATATCCAATAAATTTATAAAAAAATCATTCGTTAGTTTGTCATTCTGCATAGTGAAAACGCCATTTTGTGAGTTATTATAATTCGAGTTTAAAACTCGCAAACCGCCAATCAAAATAGTCATTTCAGGAACAGTTAGTGTTAGCAACTGTGCTTTATCTAACAACAATTCTTCACTTGGAATATTGTATTGAGGTTTAGTATAATTTCTAAACCCATCTGACATTGGTTCCAATACTGCCATGCCTCTAATATCAGTTTGTTCTTGGCTGGCGTCCGTTCTTCCTGCTGTAAACTGAACAGGTATATTCATGCCTGCATTTTTAATGGCTTTTTCTATTGCTGCAGTCCCCCCCAAAACAATCAAATCAGCGATTGAAACTTGTTTAGCGGAGTGTGTATTAAAATCATTTTGAATTTTTTGGAAGACCAATAAAACTTTATCTAATTGTTTAGGATTGTTCACTTCCCACTCTTTTTGAGGCAACAATCTGATACGAGCGCCATTCGCACCACCTCTTTTATCTGAACCACGAAATGTACTAGCAGAAGACCATGCAGTATAAATCAATTCACTATTAGACAACCCAGATTTCATAATCTTTGTCTTCAAATTTATTATGTCATTGCTATCTATAACTAATTTATTTGCTAAAGGAATTGGATCTTGCCATATAAAGGTTTCTTTGGGAATTTCTGGACCCAAGTAAATAGATTGGGGCCCTAAGTCTCTATGTGTTAATTTAAACCAGGCCAAAGCAAATGCATTGTCAAATGCAAGAGGATTCTCTAAAAATCGTCTAGATATTTTTTCATATACTGGATCAAACCTTAAAGCAAGATCTGTGGTTAGCATCGTTGGGAAGTGCATTTTATTGTTATCAAATGCATCTGGAATTATTTCTTTGCCATTTTTTGCAACCCATTGTTTTGCACCAGCTGGGCTTGTGGTCAGTTCCCATTCGTTTTCAAATAGTAATTTGAAAAACGAATGCCCCCAGCGTGTAGGAGTAGTAGTCCATGTAACTTCCAAGCCGGAAGAGATTGCATCTTTACCAGTCCCTGATTTATATTTACTTGCCCATCCTAGCCCTTGTTCCTCAATTGCAGCCGCCTCTGGTTCTTTACCTACTAATGAAGCATCGCCAGCACCATGAGTTTTACCTAGAGTATGTCCACCTGCAATCAATGCCACTGTTTCTTCGTCATTCATACCCATCCTTGCGAATGTTTCTCTTATATCCAGTGCCGCAGCTAATGGATCAGGATTTCCGTTTGGACCTTCTGGGTTAACATATATTAAACCCATTTGAACTGCTGCCAAAGGATTTTCCAATTTTCTTCCATCAGAATATCTATTCTCTTCTAGCCATTTTGTTTCTTTTCCCCAATAAACATTTGTTTGAGGTTCATAAACATCTTCTCTTCCGCCCGCAAAACCAATAGTTTTAAAACCCATAGATTCTAAGGAAACATTTCCTGTTAAAACCATCAAATCGGCCCAGGAAATCTGATCACCATATTTTTGTTTTATTGGCCAAAGTAATCTACGGGCTTTATCAAGATTTACATTGTCTGGCCAACTATTTAAAGGTGCAAATCTTTGTTGGCCCGCATTGGCACCACCTCTACCGTCACCAATTCTGTAAGTTCCAGCACTATGCCAAGCCATGCGTATAAAAAGTGGTCCATAATTACCAAAATCGGCAGGCCACCAATCCTGAGATTCCGTCAATAAATTTTGAATATCTTTCTTGACTGCGAAATAATCTAAAGAACTAAATGCCTTACGATAATTAAAATTGGCACTCATTGGATTTGACAACGTTGAATTTTGTCTGAGCACTTGCAAATTTAATTTATAAGGCCACCAACCCTCATTGGTAGTTTCTTTTGTAGCCGAATTAATTTCACTCGTCTTTTTTGAAGTGAATCCCATAGGACACACGCCTACTTTTGCAATTTCTTGTGCAAACATTGCCCCACTTAATAAAAGAGCAAATGCTAGTAACTTTGTTTTCATTTTTCAATATTTCAAATGGTGATTTAATTAAATTTTCGTTCCAATTTTCAAATAAATCAATTACACACATTGTGATTAATATCAAATTCTAAATGAGAGTAAACATATTTTTTACTTTATGCAGAAATAGAAAAAAACGTATTGAATCATTCTGCCTTTCATTGCTTTTAGAACGAAATATTTATCATATATCAGACAAAAACAATTAATAATTAATGATACAGCATTAGAAATGAAAACATTATTTTGGTTTCAAGTAATAAAAATAAAAGTGTTACTATTCATTTCAATTTCCAATTGAAAATTTGGAAATGATTTATCTGGATTGTAAGTAATAACTGGTATTAAACCATACAGATTATAATATCAAACTACAGGAGAATTAAGTTTTACAGCCTAATTTTAAGATAGGATAAGCTTCGATTATTTGATACAGATCCAATAGATTTTAAAAGAAGTCAAAAGTCAAAAATAAAACCGTACTAACAATTATTTTCTTATTCTTTTTATATTGAATATAAATTACATTTAAACTAATCGCCCATTATTATTTAGATTTTTTTTTAAATTTTAAAACAATTTTATTAAAAAAATGTTAATTTAACACATGGAGTCCAGAAACCATTAAAAACGGGGAGTAACCGAAAATCCATAAGAGTAGGAAAAACTTAAAATTTCATCAAATGGATCACTTAAAAATCGCAAGCGATAATTACGTGGCGTTCACGTTTTTTATCGGAACAATGGCCATGATGGCTGCATCAGTTTTCTTCTTTTTTGAATTGAACAACACACCTCAAAAATGGAGAACGTCAGTTTTAGTTTCAGGATTAATAACCTTCATTGCAGCAGTGCATTACTACTACATGAGGGGTTACAATCTAGAGACAGGAGATTCCCCTACCTTTTTCAGGTACGTTGATTGGATCCTTACTGTTCCATTAATGTGTGTGGAGTTCTATTTAATCACCAAGAAAGCAGGTTCAAAAATCAGTTTACTTTGGAAGTTGATTTTCGCTTCACTTGTAATGTTAGTTACAGGTTATTTCGGAGAAACTATCGATCGTGATAATAGCGTTCTTTGGGGTGTTATTTCCGGTGCAGCGTATTTCTACATCGTTTATTTAGTATGGTTTGGAGGAGTTGCAAAATTATCTCAAAACGCAGGCCCACAAGTAGCAAAAGCTACTAAAATTTTAGGATGGTTCGTTTTGGTTGGTTGGGCGATTTATCCTTTGGGATATATTCTTGGAACTCCAGGAGGATTATTCGGTTTGCAATTAGTTAGTGACCCGGCTGCGGCAACTCACGCTATGGATATTGTATACAACATTGCTGATGCTATTAACAAAATTGGCTTTGGTTTAGTTATCTATTCTTTAAGCAGAAATGAAGATTAATTTTTCAATTCATAAAT
>CALQJH020000089.1 GCA_943330835.2 Candidatus Kuenenia stuttgartensis | reverse complement strand
CTGACTACATAAATTGTTGTATTGCATAATTTGGATAATTCATAAGCATCTGTTATCATTACAGTTGGTGCAGTGTCTATTAAAATCAAATCGAAAAGTTTTTCGTATTTTTTTAATAAGATGGTTATTCTTCCATTTAATAATATTTCAGAGGGGTTTTCAACTTGTTTCCCACTTGGTATTATATATAAATTTTCATAATTATTCACTTCTCTAATAATGATATTATCATCTAAATTATTATTACATAAATAATCACTAATACCAATTTCATTTGATGTGATTCCAAATATTTTACTCAATCCTGGTTTGTACAGATCTAAATCAATTAGTAACACTTTTTTTCCTGCCATAGCATTACTAATGCCAAGATTTGATATAACAAAACTTTTACCTTCACTAGGGATGCTTGAAGTGATTAATATTTTATTCTTTATTTTGTTAATTCCTAAATAATGCAATGATGATCTGATTTTCCTGAATTCTTCTGACAGTAGTGATCTTTTTTTTGGGGTAATTAAATTTGACTCTATCTTATTCTTGTACGAAATTTCTCCAATTACAGGAATACTTGTCATTTGATCTAAATCTTTTCTGTATAGAATTTTATTATTAATAAGTTCTTTTGTATTAATGAAAATTATTCCGATAATTAATGAACCTAATATTGTTAATAAATATATTATTGGTTTATTTGGGCTTATTGGATATTTTGATGAAAGTGGACTATTTATTATTAAACTTTCCGCTATTGTTGAAGCATAAGTTAATTCACTCTCTTCCTTTTTTTGCAGTAAAAATTCGTATATATTATTCTTTGTATTTTTGTCTCTTGACAGTTGAATAATTCTTTTTTCTTTCAATGGCATTGTACTCAATACACTATTATAGTTTTTATTTGTAGCATTTAAATTTGATTTGCTTAGATCTAAATTTTTTCGTTGGTTTTTTAAGTTATCTGTAATGCTAGTTTTGATTTTATTGATTTGATCTTTTAGAGAAACTAAAATTGGATTGTTTTCAGCAACAGTTTTTTTTAATTTCTCATACTCTAATTCTTTATTTTTCAAATCATTCATCATATTTGACATACTTGGATCAATTAAGCCATTTGTGTAAGGAATAATAGATGCTAAATCTGATTTTTGATTTTTTATTGTTAAATCGATTTCGTTTAATATTGATAATTGGATATTTATTTTTGCTAATTCTTGATCATTATTGCTTACGTCTTGTAAATAAAGTTGTCCTTCGGAACTGATATCATTTCTCCCAATAGATTTTTTATATGATTCAATATTTTGTTCTATAGAATCAAGATTACCAGTTACAACATTTAATCTTTTTTCTACGAATTGCAGTGTTTCTTTAGCTAAATTATTTTTTTGCTCTATTGAAGTATTTATATAGTATTCGATGATATTATTTAGAATATCTTCAGCTCTTTTTTGGTTTTCATCTTTATAAATTAAATTAATTATACTCGATAATTTATTAGAAGCTTCTATTGTTAATTGATTACTCAATTTTTCTGTAATATCTTTTACTGGGATTAAGGAGAATCGTAAATTGTCATTTAGTTTTAACTGGCTATTTTCATTTCTGCTGATTTTCAAATTTCCATATTTTGTTTTATTCCAGTTATTTATTTGTCCTATATAAATTCCATTTATATAAATGGAATCGCAATTTTTTGGTATAAATATTGAAATATCTTTCGCCTCGATAATGGCGTCTGGATTTGATATCTCTATTTTTATATTCGCTTTTTCATAAGCTGATATATTCCTAAATCGTCCTTTAATGTAAATTGGTGCGTACAGTGATAAATGCTTTACAACACTATCTAAAATTTTTCTTGATTGTAATACTTCAATTTCATTTTCGATAATTTTTTTGCTATTAATTATATTAAATGATTCTAGTATTTTAGAATCATCTGTACCTTTTTTTTCATCTTTAATTAATAATGTAGCGGATGCTTCGTATTTGGGATTTGTATACCGTATATAAATAAACGCACTTGTTAAAAAAACTAATCCAATTAAAATAAATAATGGCCAATATGAGATGTATTTATTTATAAGCGATAATATCACATTTTCATCTTCATTAAATTTTGTTTTTATCTTTTTATTTTTAACCGTCATGATTCAATTAGTTTATTTTTTGGGCAATCAGTACTGCTACTATTGATAATGCACTCAATATGGTTGGTAACAATTGTTGATTCCTATTTGCACTTATTACTTTTTGTTTGTTAGGTTCTACATAAATGATATCATTAGGTTGTAGATAGTAATAGTTTGAGGATAAAAATTCTTGGCTGTTAATATTAATTCGTTTAATATTTCTTTTACCTTGAATCTCTCTAATTAATAACAAGTTGTCTTTTTTACCAAAAACGGTGATGTCTCCAGCTATACCAAGTGCTTTTAATAATGATATCTTTTCATTAGGAACATTTATTACAGTTGGTTTTGCCACTTCACCAATCACTGTTACTTCGTAATTTAAATGTCTTATTGTCACAATAGGATCAATCAGTAGCTTTTCATCCAGAATCTTTTTTGTTATGGTATCTCTTACTTGTTTTTTTGTAAATCCTGCAACTTGAATAATTCCTACTATTGGAATTTGAATGTTGCCTTCCGAATTGACTAAATAGCCACCTGAAACAGATGCCCCATTTGATGTTGATGTTGAAGTTGTTGTATAGTTCGGAGTATTGAAAATCGCGGATGCCTCTGTACTCAAGCTACTTATGTTGATACTAAGGATATCGTTTTTTTGTATTAAAGGCTCTTTATCTTCATTTATTGTTTTAAATGAAGTGTCTCTAGCATTTGCGAAATAGGTAGTTTGTTTTGTATTGAGGCAAGAACTAAATGTTAGCCAATTAAATAGTAATAAAAAAACAATACTAATATTTCTGATTTGAAAGGTATGATTGGTAAAACGTATTATTCCCATAACTATTACTATTTAAGGGATTTCTATATAGATGGATAAAAATCAATCAATTTGAATTTATATCAACTGATTATTAAAGGCATCAAAAATTGGACATTAGAAAATTAGGCATTATCAGTAGGATGAGGATTGTTATTATTTGTATATTGCAAATTTGATACTATTCATTTAATTATAAAATAATTAGTATCATATTTTTTCTTTGAATGAATTCTTTACTGTGAATAATAATAGTATCGCGTAACTTTGTTTTTTTTATATCTAAAAATATATGAAATATTCATTAATGATTTGCTCAATACCAACTGACAAAGATCATGGTGTCCATAACATTTATCTCAATTAAAAAAACTATGTAAATACATGAAATAGCCATAATAAAATTTTCAATACCAACTGAGCATGATAATAAAGGCTATATTATGTGACCAAACTAAAAAACTATATTAATACATGAAAGAAGTAGTAGTCATTGCCGCAGTAAGAACTCCAATTGGAAGTTTTGGCGGATCTTTAAAATCTTTTTCTGCCACTCAACTTGGAGGCTTTGCGATTAAAGCTGCTGTTGAAAGAGCAGGCATTGATTCCGCAAAAGTTGATGAAGTGTACATGGGCGCTGTTATTCAGGCAAATCTCGGACAAGCGCCTGCGAGGCAAGCAGCCAAATTTGCAGGATTGCCGAATGAAGTGATTTGTACAACAGTTAATAAAGTGTGTGCAAGTGGCATGAAGTCGATTGCCTTGGCAGCACAGAGCATCATGTTGGGTGATGCTCATGTAGTGATTGCTGGCGGAATGGAAAGCATGAGTAATGTTCCCTTTTATTCAGACAGCATGAGATGGGGTAACAAGTACGGTAACACGATGTTGCTTGATGGTCTGGTAAAAGATGGACTAACGGATGTGTATGATGGTAAAGCCATGGGTGTTGCTGCAGAAATGTGTGCTTCAAGTTGTGGGGTAAGCAGAGAAGAACAGGATGCTTTTGCAATGGAGAGTTATAAAAGAAGCCAGGCTTCCGTAAATGAAGGAAAATTTGAAGCTGAAATTATACCAGTTGTCATTCCGCAAAAAAAAGGAGAACCATTGCTGTTTTCAAAAGATGAAGAACCTTTCAATGTAAAGTTTGATAAAATACCTGAATTAAAAAGTGCGTTTTTAAAAGAGGGTTCGGTTACGGCTGCGAATGCGTCTACCATGAATGATGGTGCGGCTGCATTGGTATTGATGAGTAAAGAAAGGGCTGAGGAATTGGGATTGAAACCCATTGCTAAGATTGTATCTTTTGCAGATGCAGAACAGGCTCCGGAGTGGTTTACTACAACACCTTCTTTAGCGGTTCCTAAAGCCGTTGAAAAAGCAGGATTAAAAATGGAAGACATTAATTATTGGGAATTGAATGAAGCATTTGCTGTAGTTGGCATTGAAAATACTAAAAGAATGAATTTAGATGCTAAAAAGGTAAATGTAAACGGAGGCGCAGTTTCATTGGGTCATCCTTTGGGGTGCAGTGGGGCTAGAGTTGTTGTTACCCTAATTAATGTGCTCAAACAAAATGGCGGAAAATACGGTGCAGCGGGTATTTGCAATGGCGGAGGCGGAGCGAGTGCAATCGTTATCGAAAACTGCTAATTGCTTTTCTTTTTGTTTTATGGTATCGATAGAATAAATTTGCAACTCGTTAATTTATAAAGCATAATAAAATTAAGATATTACAATGAGACAAATAACTTTCAGAGAGGCATTACGTGAAGCGATGCAGGAAGAAATGAGATTAGATGAAAGAGTATTTCTAATGGGAGAAGAGGTGGCAGAATATAATGGGGCTTACAAAGTGAGTCAGGGTATGCTTGACGAATTTGGTGAAAAGCGTGTTATTGATACACCAATTGCAGAATTAGGGTTTACGGCTATTGCGGTTGGTGCTGCTCAAAATGGATTACGCCCAATTGTTGAATACATGACGTGGAATTTTGCCGTGTTGGCTTTGGATCAAATATTGAACACTGCATCTAAAATGTTGGCCATGAGTGGCGGACAAGTTGGATGTCCAATCGTTTTCAGAGGAGCTAATGGAAGTGCTGGTCAGCTTGGAGCGCAGCATTCTACAGCATTTGAAAGTATGTATGCAAATATTCCAGGAGTAAAAGTAATTTCAGTAAGTAATCCATACGATGCCAAGGGTTTATTAAAAGCAGCTATCAGAGATGATGATCCTGTTGTTTTTATGGAAAGCGAATTGATGTATGGCGATAAAGGGGAAGTGCCTGAAGGGGAATATATCATTCCAATTGGTAAAGCAAATGTGGTAAGAGAGGGGAAAGACATAACAATAGTTTCTTTTAATAAGATGATGAAAGTAGCTTTAGGTGCTGCTGAAGAATTGGCTAAAGAAAATATCAGTGCGGAAGTAATTGATTTGCGTACCATTCGTCCATTGGATTGGTTCACGATATTAGAAAGTGTAAAGAAAACAAATCGGTTGATTATTGTTGAAGAACAATGGCCATTTGCTTCCATATCTTCTGAGATAACTTTTAGAATTCAGAAAGAAGGATTTGATTATTTGGATGCGCCTATTCGCCGAATTACTTCAGTAGATGCGCCTATGCATTATGCTCCAAATCTTGTCGCAGCTTACTTACCTGATGTTAGTCGTACCGTGAAATTGGCTAAAGAAGTTTTGTACATGTACAAGTAAAGTCATTTTTAAATCATATTTTATGTTGAATAGCTTCCACTGGTTTGGGAGCTATTTTATTTTTAGGGTATTAATAATACAGACAATCAAATTTCAACCCGGATTTTGCAGTTGGAATTGTGATGAAAGGAAAAAAGGCAATAAAGACGAGAGGTTGAGCTGTTTTTTTGGTCGAAAACATAGTGAACTATGATAAGATCAAAAAAACAAGCAAACACTTGTCTTTGCAGCATATTTTTCTTGTAATAGATTTCA
Organism: Candidatus Kuenenia stuttgartensis; assembly: GCA_943330835.2. The sequence continues at coordinate 1,845 of CALQJH020000089.1, read as the reverse complement.
ACTGTAAAATCTGGGTTCAATAAATAGGTATTTTCTACTAGTCTAAATGTTAACAAATTCAAAATAACATCTTTATCTTTAGGCGATAGTAACATAATATAATATGTTGAGATTGGTTTTTTTTCTGCTGATTTGTAGTTTTTTTTCTGCTAAAACTTTCGGGCAAACCCCTGTGCGAATGTCTACACAAGTGGGGTATACTTACACAGAAAATTTTGCAGACATTAATAACTGGGTATTCAAAACGAGTCCTACTGCTGATGGTACATTTACTGCAGGAACCGGGTCCTCTTCTTGGAAGGGAAATGTCGTTCAGTCAACAGGGATTGTTTCTGATGGCAAAAAAATAACAACTGCCACTACAAGTTTTACAACAACTACTTCTGGCGGTGTTCAAAAGGGAACAGGGAATTTAGTTATGCTTACAACTGGTGCAACAGATAGTACCAGTGCAGTAGCATTTGATTGGTATGTAGATTTTACCAGTGTAAATGCAGGCACAATTAGTTTTGATTGGAGTTCATTGCCTAATAGTTCCGGAGATCGAAAATCTACATTGAAAGTTTTTACAAGTACTGATGGAGCATCTTTTTCTGAATTATCGGCTGCTCAGGTGTTGAATTTTACCAATAATGTTTCAACAAGCGGAAGTATTACCAATATAAATCTTCCTGCATCATTAAATGGATCATCAACAGCAAGAATAAGATTTTATTTATTTAATGCAACAGGGGGAACAACAGGATCAAGGCCAAAGATTAGCATTGATAATTTAAATGTAACAGCAGTTTTAAATACACCATGTACAACGCCTACCTCTCAGCCCACATCAATTATAATATCGCCAATAGGAAGTTCCAATATTAGCGGTTCCTTTACAGCGGCTACAGCTAATAGTTATTTGATTGTATTAAGTGCAAGTAGTTCATTAAGTGCGCTTCCTGAAAATAGCATTACTTATGCTATTGGAGCTGATTTGGGAGATGCTGTAGTCGCGTCTAATGATGACAGCCTGGTATTTAATATCAATTCATTGAATCCCTCTACATCTTATTATTTGTTTGTTTTTTCACAAAATAATTTATGTACCGGCGGACCGTTGTACAATACTACTAATCCATTGGTAGCATCATTTACTACAACCTCAGGAATATCACCTTGTGTATCGCCGTCAAATCAGCCAACCTCCTTATTATTTAGTAACATCACTACCAGAGGTCTTCAAGGAGATTTTATTGCGGCATCAACTACGGATGAATATTTGGTAGTAAGAAAAACAACGGCTACATTAACATCGTCTCCTGTGAATGGAATTTCATACAATGCAAAGGATTCATTGGGTGGAGGTGTTATCGTTTATAGCGGCCCTTCGCTTTCTTTTCTGGAAGACTCCTTAAATACTGGAACGACTTACTATTATTTCGTTTTTTCAATTAATTCACAGAATTGTTTTAATGGCCCAGTGTACAATACCATATCACCTTTAACTGCAAGCGCAACTACTTTATCCATTACCTCATCATGTGTTGCACCCTCAAATCAACCGACCAATCTTTTGCTCAATGGAGATAATAGCACGGTTTCGGGTTCCTTTACGGTCAGTAGTGATGCAGATACTTATTTGGTGTTGATGAGTACTTCATCTTCTCTTACGCAGACTCCAGTAAATAATACTGTTTATACTGTTGGTGGAACCCTGGGAAATGCAACAGTGATTTCAATTTCAAGCTCAACTTCTTTTTTTAAAAATAGTCTGACCGCATCAACGATTTATTATTTCTTCGTTTTTGCAGAACAATATTCAAGTTGTTCTGGTGGCCCAAAATATAAATCAACTTCCCCCTT
>CALQJH020000088.1 GCA_943330835.2 Candidatus Kuenenia stuttgartensis | reverse complement strand
TTCCTGAATAATTAAGATTAGTGTATTTTTTATTGTCATTACCACCAACCTGAACATCGGCTACATTAGCCGCATCCCATGATGCAGACCAGGTATCAACAGGAACATTTGTGTAAGAATTACTGAATAAAGAAATCACATCAGCAGTATTTCTTGCTGGAGGATAAGGAGCTGCAGTTGCAGGAGGGGCAAACTCAACATTCAATACTGCTGTAATCGAACCAGCCAACCAAGGAGCAGCTGCTGCCTGACTTGCGGTGATTGTTGCAGAACCTGCACCCACAATTGTAACCACATTACCTGTCACAGTTGCTACAGCGGCATTGTTGCTGCTATAAGTAAATGCACCAGTACTGTTACTTGTTGGTGTTGGTAATGTAAATGCAGGATCTCCTGTGTATTTACCTGAAATTGAGAAGTTAGAAATGGTAGGTACATTACTTGGCTTCCAGAAATAAATATTATCCAGATAAACAGTCGTTCCACCAAATGGTGTACTTGCTAATTTGAATTGACCGATATTTTGTAAATCTATTCCTTGAGTAGAATATTGAGACAAATCGATGTCATAACTCTGCCATCCTGCGAAAGGAGGAGACAATGTTACTTTTTTCTCTAAACCAGTTGTAGTGTTGTTGATCAAATATAAATCAAAAGCAGTACAATTTGGAGTCCAGATATCAACGTGTAATTTAGTCATACCTGAAGCATCAATCACATCAGAGAGCTCTACACCATGATAATTTAGGTTAGGATACTTATGAGTAAGATTGCCTGCAATGGTAGTGTCTTCGCAGAACGCATTCTGACCCCAGTAAGGGAACCAGTTTATACCTGTAATGTTAGTATAAGCACCAGAAAATAAAGAAATCACATCCGTAGATACTCTTGTAGGAGGATTTGGAGCTGCTGTTAATGGAGCAGCAGGACCCGTTACTACAAAACTAGCCGTAGTATTTCCAGATCCAAAAGAACCTGCAGCAGCTTGTGTAGCTGTTATAACAGAAGTACCTGCTCCTCTTATCGTTACTGTTGAACCAATTATAGTTGCTACATTGGTGTTACTACTTGTGTAAGTGAAAGCACCAGTACTGTTACTTGTAGGAGCTACTAAATTAAATGCAGCCGCACCTAAAACTTTTGTTGGAACAGTAAATGCACCAAAAGTTGGAGCCGGAGCTGATCTCCAGAAATATACATTATCTACATAAACTGTAGAATTTGTGGCACTCAAAACGATTTGAGCCAAATGACCTTTGGTAACTAAATCTGTAAAGTCCGACATGGCAATGTCATAACTTAACCACTGGCTTAATAGAGGAACAGCAGAAAGTTCATGAGATACATCATCACCTCCACCGTAAGCGCCATCAGCACCAAAATCAACTAATTTAATTTTAATAAGAGTTGCATCAGGAGTCCAAACGTCAATATGGAATTTCTCCATATTAGAAACATTTAAAGTAGCTGATGTAAATTCAATCCCAGCATAATTCAAATTGGTATACAATTTGGTTGCATTAGTTGCAATTGAAACATCCGCAACATCGGCGTTGTCCCAAACAGCAGACCATGTATCAACAGTTACATTAGTATAAGCATTGCTGAATAATGAGATTACATTACCGGCAACTCTTACAGGAGGTGTTGGTGCTGCAGTTGCTGGAGGAGGCGATGTAACAACTAAACTAGCTGTTGTAGAACCTGAACCATAGGCACCAGCTGCAGCCTGAGTAGCAGTGATTGTAGAATTACCCACACCAGTAAGTGTAATGGTGTTGCCACTAACTGTAGCTACACTGGTATTACTACTTGTATAAGAAAAAGCTCCTGTGCTATTACTATTTGGAGGAGTAATGGTAAAAGCTGCATTACCAAGAACCTTGGCTGGCACTGAGAAGTTTAATAAAGTTGGAGCATTTGCTGCCTTCCAGAAATATAAATTATCTAAATAAAATTCGCCTGATCCGGTAAAGCTTAATTGAATTACATTATTTAATGCGATTCCATTCACTGTATAAGATGAAAGTGGAATATCCACACTATACCAGCTGTTTGCAGTTGGGGTGATAGTAACAGGCTGTTCAAATGGGCCTGGGTTTATTAATTTTACTACCAAAGTCGTTACATCGGTAGTCCAGATGTCTAAATGCAGATTCTGCATTGCACTAAAATCAGTAGCAGCAGATAATCCTAATCCCTGATAGTTTAGATTTGAATACAATTTTGTTGCATTTCCTGCAATCGTTACGTCTGAAACGACAGTAGATTGCCCCCAGTTAGGGAAGAAATCCGTTCCGGTAAGATTTGTGTAAGCATCACTAAAAAGTGATATTACATTTCCAGCAGTCCGGGCGGGTGGAGTTGTTGCTGCTACCAATGGCTGAGCAAACCCCTTAAAAATCATCACCATTGAAATGATCATTAAGAATAAATGTTTTTTCATTGTTTTGTTTTTAAATTAAGAAAATAAAATTGATTAGTTTTCAATATATGAGTTAGGACATATGTTTTAAAAGGGGAAATCAAAAGTAAGCTTAGCCACAACATTTATAATAAATATCGTCACATCATTACTACATCTCAATCATTAAAAACTCTGTTTTAAAGCTATTTTAACCACAACATTACTACATCATTCATTTTTTTGTATATTCACACTTCAAAAACCAATAAAATGACCAAATGGATTTTATTTTTTTTATTGTTACCGATTTATAGCATTTCCCAAAATACAATTGGGCTTCCAAATGTTAGCAATTTTCACAAAAACAACTACAACGCGGGTATTCAAAACTGGGACATTAAGCAAGACAATAATGGAATAATATACTTTGCAAATAATGAAGGCCTTTTAAGTTTCGACGGGAAATACTGGAATCTTTACCCTTTGCCAAATAAGACAATTGTAAGATCAATTGAGATTGGAAGGGATAATAATATATATGTAGGTGGCCAGGATGAACTTGGTTATTTTTCACCTGGTGGCAATGGCCAAATTGAATACCATTCTTTAACTTCAATAATACCAGAAAAAGACAAATCGTTTGGCGATGTGTGGGACATTGTGACAAAAAACGAGGATATCTACTTCAGAACTGCTAATAAAATTTTCAAAATAACCAATAACGCCGTTTCTGTATTTAAATCAGCTTCTGAATGGTCGTTTATGGGAATTTGCAACGGTGTTTTATATGCTCATGATTATAAATATGGGCTGATGTCGTATATTAACAATACCTGGGTTCCATTGGACGACAATAATACACTCTCGCAGACCGATCCTGTTACCGGCTTAATGAGCATGCAAAACAACAGCATAATAATAACCACTTTAAAAAATGGGGTTTATAAAATCACTAATAACAAACTCGTAAAAATAAGTTCGCCGTCCTTTGAGAGAATTGAGAAAGAGAGAATATACTCGGCCACTGCTATAAATAAAGAATGGATGGCATTGGCAACGAATAATTCGGGCGTATATATTTTAGACTTGAATGGGAATCTGGTACAGCAATTTTCTAAAAAAGAAGGACTCCAAAATAACAATACACTTAGTATTTTTCTCGATAAACAAAGCAATCTATGGGTAGGACTTGACAATGGAATTGATTGTATAGCATATAACAGTGCTGTCAAACACATTACACCGAATGAGCAAGATGGCTCGGGATATACCTCAATTATTCACAACAACAAATTATATATAGGAACATCAGGCGGATTATTTGCAACAGATTTACAAACAGAAAAGGATTTAAGTTTCAGCAAAGGGTTGTTTAATCAGGTGAAAAACAGCACTGGTCAAACTTGGTCACTTGCAGAGATTAACGGAAGTCTGTTATTGGGACATCATGAAGGCGCGTTTATAATTGAGCAAAATGAAGCCAGACAAATAAGCACGGATGCTGGATTCTGGAACTTCTCTCCCCTTTCAAATGTATTTCCATCAGCTAAAATGATTGCAGGAAATTATAAGGGCCTGCGTTTTTTTAATTATTCAAATAACAATTTCGTTCCCGCAGAAGAAGTTCCTGATTTCATAGAATCATCAAGATATATTGCAATTGACAAACTTGATAATATCTGGGTATCACATCCATACCATGGCGTTTATAAAATTACACCGTCCAGCAGTGGAACTTATACCATTAAATTATATACCGATAAAAATGGATTGCCTTTTGCACTTAACAACCAGGTTTACAAAATAAAAAACGAGGTTGTAGTTGCTACAGAAAAAGGTATTTACAATTACAATTCCGATAAAGACATATTTGAACCTTCTGCATTTTATAAAAAAATCTTAGGAGAGCAGAGCATTCGGTATTTAAAGGATGATAACGAGGGAAATATTTGGTTTATTCATGAAAAATATCTTGGTGTAATTGATATGACTGGCAAAGTGCCCAATATTATTTATATGCCAGAGTTAAATAATAAAATGCTGAGTGGATTTGAGTTCATCTATCCCGTTAATTCAAATAATATTTTTCTTGGTGCAGAAAAAGGATTTTACCATATAAATTTTGAGAAATATAAAAAAACGGTTACCCGACTTCAGGTTCGGATTTGTACAGTAAAAATTGTAAACCTACGTGACAGTTTATTGTTTGGCGGATATTTTACAAATATTAATGACAATCAAAATCAAGATAAAAAAAACATACCACAAATTAATTACGATTGGAAAAACATACATTTCGAATTTGCTGTGCCTGTATTTGGGCAAGAGACAAACTTACAGTTTAGTTATAAGTTGAAAAACTTTGATAAAGACTGGGCTGAATGGTCGAACAAAACAGAAAAAGATTACACCAATTTACCTCCCGGTAACTATAGTTTTGAAATGAAAGCGAGAAACAATTTAGGCAATGAATCTGCTGTAGTTTCATACGATTTCAAAATTTTACCACCATGGTACAGAACAAATTGGGCATATATGGTCTACATTATTCTGGCCCTAATTGGATTCTATTATTTATATGCATGGCAACGAAAAAAATTCTTTCTTCAGCAAGAAAAATATGAAGAAGAACAAAAGCGACTGCATTATTTACATCAATTAGAAATCAACAAAGCTGAGACAGAATTGGTTACGCTCCGCAATGATAAATTACTTGGGGAAATAGATTTTAAAAACTCTGAATTAGCAACAACAGCAATGCACCTTGTGCAAAAGGGAGAAATTCTTGCAAAGATAAAAACTGAACTTGGCCAGACGATTAAGGCAATAGATAATGAAAAAGCAGCGAGTGAATTAAAGAAAATGATAAAGGTATTAAGTGAAGATGAAAAGATGGATAAGGACTGGGAGCATTTTGCACAACATTTCGATAAAGTGCACAGCGATTTCGTTGCTGTTTTAAAAGAAAAACACAATAACATTACACCTAATGAACTTAAGCTTTGTACCTATCTGCGAATGAATCTTTCTACAAAAGAAATTGCGCAACTGATGAATATTTCTGTGAGAGGAATTGAGATTAGCCGATATCGGTTGAGGAAAAAACTTGGGATTGCAACAGAAATTAGTCTGTTTGATTATTTAATTAATTTGAGCAGAAAAACTTTATAGTAACAATCTATTTATTATGATAAAAAAAACGATTTGCATTTAAGATCTTGCCATCATTATTTCATATACTTTTTTCGAAATCTCTCCAATCACCTTTGGGAGTTTTTTCATATCCGTACCTTTTGTCATTACCGTTAGCAGATAAGGTTTGCCGCTCCAATAGACAATAGCCGATTCGCTAAAATTTGGTGCATTATCAAAACCACCTTCGCCAAATTTATGCACTACTTTAGCGTTTACTGGCAACCCACTTATCAACCCATCTTTGAAATCAGACTTACTTAATAATGATAAGCATGCCTCAGAATCCTTTAAATTTAAATAGGAAGCGTTATACAATTCTTTCATGAATATTGAATAATCTCTTGCAGTAATTGGGTAGCTGGAAGAGTTATACACTGGTTCTTTCAATCCATTGTCTGAAAAAACATTATTAAAAACTGACTTATCAATTATTTTATTCAGCATCATTGTAGCATCATTATCAGAATATACAATCATATAATACAACAACTCTTTTATAGTATAAGTTTTACCATTTACGATATGTTTAGATTCAAAAGCAATAACCCTGTTATTTGCAAAAGAGCCATCGCAAACTATAGTTCTATCCAGAAAACCAGGAACCAATTCGTTCATTTTATAAAACGCAATTAATTCAGGAACTTTTAATAGAGAGCCGGGGCTATACGTTTCGTTTTCATTTATTGAAATCCATTGTGCCTGTTTGAATTCTCTTAAATAAACAGATGCTGCGGTAATATTTCCTTCAACTTTATTTGAATTAATTATCGTTTCAATTTCAAGTTTATGACTCGATAATTCCTCCGATTCGCAATTAGGTTCTGCATATAATAAAGGATGTATAAATTCAAATCCCTTTAATCTGGCAATATTTAAATCACAACTGGGCTGAGGTTGAGTCACTGAGACAGTTTCAATTTCGGCTTTACTTTTATTATTTAGTACAAACCCAACACATAATATAACTCCTGAGATTAAAAAAGCTAAAAACACAAAATACAGAGGCACTTTTTTAGTAAACATAGTAAATCTTTATTTCATGATTGCGCAAGTTAGTCTTATGTTGCCTTGATTAAAAATAAAAAATATCTTATTAAACAAACATCGACGAATTAACAGCACAAAAAGTAAAATATTATTCTATAAAGAATTAACAATCAACACTAACTTCTCGAAATATAAACTGTTTCGTTTACACAAGTTAGTTAGTAGAACGATTAACTGTTATAGTTATAGTAAACATTGTAATCCAATAACTCATTTTAAAATTTTAAAATAAAATACATAAATAATATGCTGATTTGGTAGTTTTTTATACCTTGTGGCACTTAAACACCATAAAAATGAAAAAACTTTTACCATTACTAATTATTAGTATTTTATCACTCTCGGTTTTTATTACCAAAGCACAAAAAAGTTCCGGAAGAATTTGCGGAACAATGGAACATCTTGCAGCACTTAAAAATTCGGATCCCACTTTACAATCCCGCATGCAAGCCATTGAGCAACAAACAGCAATTTATGTTGCCAGTCAAAACATTTCAAGAACTACTGCCGTTACCGTTACGATACCTGTAGTGTTTCATGTTGTTTATGCAACTACTGCACAAAATATTTCTGATGCACAATGTATTGCTCAGTTAAATCAATTGAATTTAGATTATGCTCGATTAAATAGTGACACGAGCAACACCCCAACTATATTCAAATCTGTTGCTGCAAATACAAAAATTCAGTTTTGCTTAGCCCAAAGAGATCCAAGTGGATTAGCAACAACTGGAATCATTCACAAGTCAACCACTACAGCATCATTCACAACAAATGACAATGTAAAAAAATCAACAACCGGAGGAGATAATGCATGGTCTGCAACAAGCTATTTAAATATATGGACTTGTAACTTAAGCGGTGGCGTTTTAGGATATGCTCAATTCCCAGGTGGAACGGCTGCAACAGACGGCGTTGTATTATTATACTCATCTGTTGGAAGTTTTGTAAAACCTGGCACTGCAACTCCATATCAATTAGGAAGAACAGCTACTCATGAAGTAGGTCATTGGTTAAACATGTATCATATTTGGGGAGATGCAACTTGCGGAAATGACCTTGTAGGCGATACTCCTCTTCATACAGCAGCTAATTATGGTTGTCCGGCGGCTGGAATAAAATCTACTTG
>CALQJH020000087.1 GCA_943330835.2 Candidatus Kuenenia stuttgartensis | reverse complement strand
TGTGGATGAAGGTACAATGGTGGACACTTGGGCAACGGTAGGAAGTTGTGCTCAAATTGGCAAGCATGTACACCTTAGCGGTGGTGTAGGTATTGGCGGTGTATTGGAGCCCTTGCAGGCAAGCCCTGTAATTATTGAAGACGGTTGTTTTATAGGGAGTCGTTGTATTGTAGTAGAAGGAGTAAGGGTGGGAAAGGAAGCAGTATTAGGCGCTAATGTAGTACTTACGCAGTCTACAAAAATAATTGATGTTAGCGGACCAGAACCCATTGAAACAAAAGGGTATATCCCTGAACGTAGTGTAGTCATTCCCGGTAGTTATACAAAAACATTCCCTGCGGGCGATTATAATGTGAGTTGCGCGTTGATTATTGGCAAACGAAAAACGAGTACAGATTTGAAAACGAGTTTGAATGATGCGCTGAGAGATTTTAATGTGGCGGTTTAGGGGGCGATTAGTTAATTAGTTGTTTGGTTGATTAGTTGATTTGGATATTTTTGTTTGTTGTTCATGGTTTGTTGATTCTCTCTACAAAACTCAGCAATCTTGTTTTTATGAGAGGAGAATTTTACTGCTGAGAATAGGAGAAAACGAGATTACGCAGAGAAGTTTATACGTAAAAAAAAGCCATTCTTTTTGGGAATGGCTTTTGATTTAATAGAAAATATATGCGTTAGTTAGAAAGACAATATTTAAAAGTATAGAATCTCTGTAAATCAGCTTTTACAGTGTTTGAAGCATTTGCGTCAGGAGTAACCCCGCCTTTGTAATAGTTTAAAATTTCTACTTTAGCATATTTACCTGTAGCGGTTTTTATTACTAAAATTCTTCCGGGTATTGGAGTTATTAAATTTGATCCCCCACCTTGTCCATCGCTATCAAGATGGTACCAAGAGGCGTCACTGGCTTTTGTTATAGCATAAGTTGAAGGGTAGTTATCAACTTTGAAAGTCGAATCTTTAGGTACACCTAGAAGTTCAGTAAATGTACCATTATAAACAAATGCACCTCCAATGCCAGGACCACTGGTTACATTATTTACTCTAATCTTATTTCCGCTAAATGCTAAATCCCACTTTGTTGTTGCGGAATCTGTATTAGGTACGATTGTATTGTTTTCTAAACTATAAAAAGTAAAAGTTAAAAATGGATTTTGTGGGTTAGGTAAATTAAGGTAATCATCTTTGATTGTATCTGCCGGCATATCAGATACATTATAAATAGTGGTTTTGAAAGTAGCGATGTAATTGCTCGGAGTGTTGTTAGAGTCGTTATTGTCTTTTTTACAAGCGCTGAAAATAATCGCGGTTGTGATGCCAAGAAATAAAATTGTTTTTTTCATTTTTAATTGTTTTTTGGTTTATTTATTTAAGTTTAAAATTTGCGGAGATATAAATTGTTCTACATTGAAGGCTTGGTAAGTAATTGTTGTCTTGATAATTAGTAGCATTGTCCATTCCAGCTTTCAAAGAAACGATGTTGTTGATTTCTTTACCAGCAGAAATATTCAACAAGAAATATCCATTTGCTTTTTCATCATTTTTATCAATTAAGCCATTCCCATCTCGATCACTGATGTACCATTCAGATTTATACATTAATCTTAAGGATGCAAAACAATTTTTGTTTTCATAAGTGAATTTCAAATTCCCCATCTGTTTGCTTCTGTTTGATAAGCCAATGTATTCCGATGGTTGAAGACGTCTTACTGTGCCGTCATTATCCCTCGTATATACTTTACCGGCGTTTACTTTTTCTAACTCATCTTTGTCTGCTGTAAGCAGGAATTGATAACCCGATGAAATCCAAAATTGGTTGGTGATTTTAGCCGTAGCTTCTACTTCAAATCCTTCCGTGTATGCTCTTTTTACATTGATGTAGCTGAATATTTGTGCGCCATTTGTTCTTGCAGCTACTTGTTTTACATCAATCAGATTTTCAATATCGTTTCTGAATAAATTGAAATTAAATTTGAATTTATCATTTAGATTAATATTGCCTCCTAAGTTGATTCCAGTTGAAAATTCAGGCTTTAATGTGGATAGTTTATTGTAATCGCCAGTGATTTCGCCTATCTGACCTAACTCTTGTAATTGTTGAATAATCTTTATGGCATCAATCGTTCCAATCACAGAATAGCCACCAGCTGCATTGTTTGTGAAGTTTAAAAATAATTGTCTGAAATCAGGCGCTTTAAATCCTCTGCCAATGGAGGCATTTAATGAGATAGTATTATTGATTTTATACCGTACAGCCATTTTGGGACTAAAGGCAGCGGCAAACAACTTATTGTAATCATATCTAAGTCCTGCGATGACTGTTATTTTTGCTGATGGCATCCATTCGTTTTGAGTAAACAAAGAAACAATCGTGTTTTGTTTGTTACTTTTTACGTCATCGTATCTGGTAGATTTTGCTTCATCTATGTTATATCCGGCACCGATAGTTAATCTGTTTTTTTTGAAATTAAAATCTGTTTGATTTTCAACACGGTAATAATTTTGGTAGAATTCATCTGAGTAAGAACTGTCTGGCTTGTCAATAAAATACAGCTTTTGTATGCCTGAATATTTCGTTGCATAGAGCTTTAAAGATGATTTTATTTTATTGTTGAATACATGTGTAATACTTGGGTTGATGTTCAAGTCGTTATTGGATTCATTGCCATAAGAATTACTAACTGTTCCCAAATTACTTACAGCAAAATCTTGTTTCAAATAATCGTAACTGTTTCTGATATTTACATGAAGATTAGTAGACGAAGATAATTTTTGATTGATATCAATTTGATTGGTGAGCCTCCAGATAGGTTGTGCAGCAACAACAGCAGAGTAGGGCCTTATACTAACTGCATCAATATAATAGGCGTCGCTTGAAAATCTAATGCCTGTTTTGTTGATTTGTGTAGCGCCTGATAAATTGAAATCGAAATTTTTAGCAGCGGTTTTGTCAGCAGGTAGGATCCATTTTTTTTGAGCATTGCCAAAACCATATCTTAATCCTAAATCTAATGAAGGTGTGAAATTATTGTCTGTAATAATGTTGATAACGCCTGCCATAGCTTCAGAGCCATATAAGCTGGAAGATGGGCCTTTTACAATTTCGATTTTTTTGATGTTATTAATCCCAATTCTATTGAGATCAAGAACGCCTGAAGTTCTTCCTACAAGTGGCTGACCATTTAATAAAATCAACGTATAATCGGAGCTGAGTCCCTGCATTTGTACCCCCTGACCAAATCCATTGTTGGTAATATTTAATCCTGCCTGCTCCTGAAGGATATCTTTTAATCGAAGAGATCCTGCTTGTTGAATAGTCTTTTGATTTATGATGTTCGTAGGCACTGCTACATTACTCAATTTCGTTTCTGTTCTGGTAGAAGTCACTACAATTTCATCTAAGGTCTTTGAGGAAGTTTTACTCGTATCATTTTGAGCAGTTGCCATTTGGAAACTGACCATAAAACAATAAAATAAAAATGTTTTTTGCATAAAAAGAATTGCGACGCGAATTTCAGTTTTTCTACAAAAAGTTTTGTCATCAACTTGTCTTAATTATCCCCAAATCATCAATTATGACTTTGGTATGACAAATAAAAATCCCGGTTACTTGACGCAACCGGGAGTGTTTTAAAATAGCTAAGCTCAATCCATTTATTTATCCATTCACACGAATCGAATTGCCATTTGTAGTGACAGTGTATTGTTTTAGTGAAGAAGAGGCTGGACTAGTAGCGCCGCCGCCTGTATTATTAAAAGTTGCACCATGTCTTGGACAGTAGAATATGTTGTTGTTTCCTCGATATTCAACCGTTGCTCCTTCGTGTGTGCAAGATTGTGATACAGCAATAATAACGCCTGCAGTAGTTTGTGCTATGATAACTCCATTCAGATAGATATATCCCCCAGGGTTGAGTAATGCTGCATACAGCTGATCCGTTTTATCAAAGGTGAAATCAACCGTAGGTGCAGGGTTATTATTTTCTTCTTTTTCGCAACCACCTAAGCAGGAAGCCAGTGCCAATGCTGCTGCGGAAAATCCCAAAGAGGATAAGAATTCTTTCCGGTTCATTTTGTAGTGATTTTAATATTGTAAAAATATTAGTCGGTGTATTTTCCTCCTGCATTTATCCAGGAAGTTATTTGAGCTCTTAAAGTGGTATTCAAAGCGCCAGTTGGAGGCATTGTAGCCAGTGTAACACATCTTACATTAATCCTGGTAGCAAAGGATACGATATTGCAATCAGTACTTAAATTGCAACCACCTGAATTTCCATGACAACTTATGCAATTACTAGAGACAATACTTTTAACCTGATTAAATAAAGGCCCGGCTGTAGATGTTCCAACTGCTATAGTTTGTGGGCTACTTGTGCAACCATTGGCATCTTTTGCGATGATAGTGTATGATGCAGCAGTTAAGTTTGAGAAAATATTACTTGGTTGGAATGCCCCACTATTTTTATTGTAAGTGTATGGAGCAGTTCCGCCAGTAGCCGTAACTGTTATACTGCCATTTGTTAGTGGACAAGGCAGTACATTAACTACTGCTGTTGTAAATGAAATTGTCGGACAGCAAGTTCTTGAAAGACTATCTGCAGGTGGTGTTCCTGTGCAGCCTGTAGGACTGGATGTATATGTTCTAGCTTGAATTCCATTATTGCAATTAGCCCATGCGCTATAGGTGAATGTACAATTAACAGGAGTAGGAGTGCACATTCTTGCTAAGCTATCTGTAGGAGGGAGTCCTGAACAGCCTGTAGGAATGGATGTATATGTTCTAGCTTGATACCCCAATAAACAAGTACTCCAGCTACTATAAGTAAATGTGCAGTTGGTTGGAGGAATCGTACATACTCTTGATAAACTATCCGCCGGAGGAGTTCCTGAACAGCCTGTAGGATCGGATGTATATGTTCTAGCTTGATACCCCAATAAACAAGTACTCCAGTTACTATAAGTAAATGTGCAGTTGGTTGGAGTAGGCGTACATACTCTTGTTAAACTATCGGGAGGCGGTGTATCTGTACAACCAACTGGGCTGGTTGTAAAAGTTCTTGTTTGCTGGTTACTAACACAATTAGACCAGGGATCGTATGTGAACGTACAAATCACAGTTCCGCCAGTAGTAGGACTATCTTTTGAACAACTCATAATAAAATAAGAAGTCAAAGACAATAAAGTCAGTAAAAATAACACGTAAGATTTCCTCATTGTTGTTTTTTAAGTTTGTTGAATGATAACGGTGCAGATGATATGCGCAAAAATTATTTTAATAGTCAATAAAATTTTGAATGACGAAGTAATTTAAAATAAATGGAATCGCCAATTAAATTATCCATATTCGTGGTTTTGAACAAGTATAATAATGCTTTAATCTATTAGAAATACAAATAATATTATGCGGTAGTAGTATTGAAACTGGCTTTTATTTTCTCTGTAAGATTAGTGTCAATCATTTTACAGGCAATATTAATCATGTTGTGAAATGCTTTTGACTGAGAAATGCCATGACCAATAATAACAGGCTTGTTTACCCCAAGAACAGGGACGCCGCCATAAGCTTCGAAGTTGAAGCGTTCAAAATGTTCGTCTTTTATATTTCTGCGTTTTACGATATCGTAAATGCTTTCAGCTAGTTTCAAAGCTACATTCCCGGTAAATCCATCGCATACCATTACATCGGCTTTGTTCATCAAGATGTCTCTTCCTTCAATATTGCCAATGAAATTAAGCTGGTTATTTTCTTTTAATAAAGGGTAGGTGGCTTGTGCCAAAATATTTCCTTTGCCTTCTTCTTCTCCTAAGTTGACCAATCCAACTTTAGGGTTGTTTATGCCAAGAATATGTTCCGCAAATAAAGATCCAAGAATGGCGAATTGATTAAGGTTCTCTGGTTTGCAATCTGCATTCAGTCCTACGTCAGCCAATAATCCTAAACTGCCATCTTCTCTTGGAATATAAGCACCAATTGTAGGTCTGATGACGCCTTCGATTGCTTTAATCGTAAACAAGGCACCAACCATCATTGCTCCTGTATTTCCGGCACTGATGAAAGCGTCTATTTTTCCAGTTGCTAATAACTGAAATCCTATAGCGATAGAGGAATCTTGTTTTTCTTTTAATGCTTTTGTTGGATGTTCGTGCATTTCAATAACCTGAGAGGTATGCACAATAGTATAAGTATCTGAAGATAAGGTAAACGCTTTGAGATGGTTAGCAATAGCCACTTCATCACCAATCATAACTACATGAGATGTTTGAGCATTGCTATTCAGAAATTCAGCGGCACCTTTTACGGCCTCAAGAGGGGCGAAGTCGCCACCCATCATATCTATACCAATTCTAATCATGAGAAAAATTTATACTAAAAATTCCAAAATCCTGATTGAAATGATTCAACCCTGAATTTTGGAATCTAAGATTTCGGATGAAAAGATTAAGCTCTTAATGGTGCTTTTTCAGCTACCAGTTTGCCTTTGTAAAACAACTTTCCTTCACTAACGTGAGCACGATGGCGTACATGGATTTCTCCAGTTGTAGAATCGGTACTCAAAGTCGTTTCAGTAGCTTTGTAATGTGTTCTTCTTTTTGCACTGCGTTGTTGCGAATGGCGCCTTTTTGGATTTGGCATGACTGTATAATTTTAATTGTTTGTGTTAATTTTCTTTAAATTGATCCAATCCCTTCCAAAGGTCATTGGCATTATTTTCGGAATGTTTCTTTTCCATTTCTTCTAATTTTTTAAGCACTTCCAGATTGCATTGTGGACCTCCCACTTTGTCGGGGGAGCACATTTTTTGCATTGGAATACTTAGCATAACGAATTCATAAATCCAGTCACCGACATCCAAATGGCTTTCGGTTCTTGAGATATAATAAACGTCGGGGTCTTCTTCTTGATCATTCATTTCCTCAGGATTATCTTCCAATTTTACCAGCATTTTGAAATCATCCCATAAATCAATGGTTAAGGGATTTCCACATCTGTCGCAAGTGACCAACGCATTTCCTGCTACTTCAAATTTGAGTAACATAAAACTGGTGTTTTTTTCAAGCGACATTTTTACGCTGGCTGTTGGATTTAAAAAATCCTGAGCCCCTTTTTCTGCAAAGAACTTTTCGTCTAACTCATAGTTAAACTCATGAACGCCTGGTTTCAATCCCACAAATGCCACTTCAAATGCCCTCTTATTAGCCATTGCGTTCAAATTAAAGGACGGCGAAGGTAAGGCATTATATTGAATATTCAGCGTTATAGCTTGATTTTTGTATTGGGGGAGTGAAAAATCCTTCTTTTTTGGTATGTTTTAATAGATTTTTGATCTTGCCAGATCATAATAAGATTGTTTATCTTGGTGCTTTTTATATTATTAATGAGCGTTTCAAAGGGTATAATTCAGGTTTATGAAGGCTAAAAAAAGAGCGATCCTATTTTTTTCTTTAATAATATCTTGTTTGCTTCTCCATTTTTACTGTTGGGATAAGTTTAGGGTAGAAAATAGCTATTCCAGTCATCTGTATCCTTTCTTTTCTGATTTGTTGAGAAGATGTTATGGTAATTTTTATTTCAGTATAGGAGATTTGATCTATGGGTTACTTGCTTGTTGGATCATTTGGAGGATGGCAAAAGCGGTAAGATCAATATTTGTACAACCAGATAAAATAACAACATCAATTGCCAGAGGAATCTTGAATCTGTTGAATGTGATGATGATGGTTTATTTGCTTTTTAATTTTTGCTGGGGGATCAATTATGATCGAAAGGGCATTGCCTGGCAAACAGGTATTGAAATGAAGGA
>CALQJH020000086.1 GCA_943330835.2 Candidatus Kuenenia stuttgartensis | reverse complement strand
TTCGAAATTTAGCCAAATGAGAAAGAAAACGAACAATGAAAATCCAAGCATATTAATTGAAGTACGTTGATAAATTCTTTGAATTTCTAAATGATTTTTATCTTTCCATGCCCTTGATAAAATAGGAATTGTTATTGCAACTAAACTTCTAAATGGTGCTTGTAAAACAGAAACCATATAAGTGGCCAAACCAAAAATTCCAACTTTACCAAGATTTTGTTTTGCTGCTAATACAAGCCCATCAATGCTTTGCCTTAATACACTTACTATTATTACAAAAAAAGTAAGTGATAGAATAGCAAATATTTTTTTTCTGAATTTTTTACTCACACGACTGAATTTGAAATTCAACCAGAGGTTTCCTTCTATTTTCAAATGAATGGCCAGAATAATAAGAATGATTGCATATTGAAATGAAAATAAAATAATGAAAGTATTGAAATTGATAAAACCCAATACTTTCAAAATGATAATAACAAAAGTGTATAGACGCAAAACAGTTTCTTTAAGCAAACTTCCCATTACACCTTTGCCAAATCCATAAGCATAAGCTTCCAATATATTGTACAACAATACAAAAAATCCCATCGGCAAAATCCAGTAAAAATATTCTACAAGCAATTGTGAATTTGCGCTGAATTTTCTAACTACTACTGGCTCTATTAAAAATATGCCTGACGCTGTTAAAAGAAAACCTCCCAGCGCAATGATTATTGCGAGACCTAATATGTCATTCTTTTTTGATTCCAGATTGTCTTCGTAATAGGGGAAAAATTTATATAGATAAGAAGTAGTTCCTAGGCAAGAAAATGCAAATACCAATTGGCTAATTTCAATCATCGCCCTCGTAAGTCCATTTTGATCAGTACTAAACCATGACTTATGTGTAAAAAAATAAGTATTTATTGCGCCAATAAGAAAGCCTACATAAATCCAAACTGTGGCTTTTAAACTTTTTTTTCTTATTTGTGACATGGTTTCTAATGAAATGAAAAGTCATGCGAAAATAGAGATATTCTATTGATTAACTATATTTCAGTGAGTTTTGCAATTCTTAATTATTAAATTGATAATTTCGTGGCTAATTATTTATTATGGCTGAAACTTTAGGTATGCTTTGCGATAAATTAACTATTGTAAAGTTAAAACAATTTCATACTGAAGACGAAAATAGATTAACGAGTTTAGCTAAGCAGTCTGAGCAATTACAGAAAGAAATTGATGAGTACGTTGCGGATGCAGCGATGGGTAATATTGAAAGTAGTAAGATGACTTTTGAGGCCAATAAAGTATATAAAAAAGAAGGCAATACAGTAAGTGAAGTACAAGGTAATTTTGGTGAAGTTTTTTATCAATTAGCAGATGTTAATTGCAGATTATGGCATGAGCAGGAAAAAGTTTACGAATTTGAAAATGTTCCTGTAAATGAGAAAGATAAAGTCGTGAAACAATTAGCCTTGCTTAACCTGCAAAGGAACAAGTGTATTGATGCCATCAACAGTTTGTTTGTAAGTTTAATAATAAAAAAATAAATAATAAAAATGCATATTCGTAAAAGAACAACTTGCCGCGTTTGTGGATCTAATTCTTTAAAGAAAGTAATTGATCTCGGTCCTCAGTATTTACAAGGTAGTTTTGTAAAGCCAGGAAAAGAAATGCCTAGTGAAAGAAAAATCGATTGTTCACTTGTTCGTTGCAATCCAGAATTAGATGAGAATGCTTGTGGATTACTTCAAATGGAACATTCAGTCCCATCTGAAATTTTATATGCTGCATATTGGTACAGAAGCGGAACAAATAATACCATGCGTAACCATTTGAAAGAAATAGTAGAATCTGTAACAGATACGATAGCTTCTATAAAACATCCTTTGGTTTTAGATATTGGTTGTAATGATGGAACGCTTTTAGATTATTACCCAAAACATTTTATTAAATATGGCTGTGATCCAAGTGATGTAGCTCAGGAAGTAAAAGAAGCCACTGTTGTTCAGGATATTTTTCCATCAGAGGAATTATTTAAATTACTTGAAGGGAAAAAATTAGATGTGATTACTTCTATTGCTATGTTTTATGATTTAGAGGATCCTGTAAGTTTTGTGAAAGGGATAAGTCGCTTTCTTTCTTCTCAGGGAGTTTGGGTTTTTGAAATGAGTTATATGCCTCAAATGCTTGAGTTGGATAGTTATGACACTATTTGCCATGAACATCTCGAATTTTATAGCTTGGCAGTTTTGGAAAAGATTTTGGCTAAAGGAGGGATGAAAGTTTTTAAAATTTCTTTCAATGAAATTAATGGAGGTAGTATTCGTTGTTATGCTACTCATAAGGAAAATAGCAAACACGATAGGAAAGAAAACAATCAGTTAATCAATGAAATCAGACATAAAGAATTTGATTTGGAACTGGATACAGACAAGCCTTATATTGATTTTCAAAAAAGAATTGAAAAGTTAAAAGTAGAGCTTCATGACTTGCTGGTGAAATTGAAAAAGGAAGGTAAGCGTGTGCATGTTTATGGTGCTTCTACAAAGGGAAATACAATTTTACAATGGTGTGATATTGACAAGAATCTAGTTGAATGTGCTGCAGAAAGAAATCCTGATAAATATGGCGCAAGAACTTTAGGAACTGATATTCCAATTGTGAGCGAAGCAGAAAGCAGAGCAATGAATCCTGATTATTATCTTGTATTGCCTTGGCATTTTCAAGCAGAGTTTATTGAAAGAGAAAAAGAAGCTTTAGAAAAAGGAACTGGATTCATTTTCCCCGTTCCCAAAATTGAAATTTATAAAAAATAGTTATGAATAATAATGTTTTGTTTGTAACCCATAAGAAAAAACAATGTGGCGTTTATGAATTTGGGATTAACGCTTATAATGCTATTAAGAAATCTTCAAAATATGTATATATACATACAGAATGCGAAAGTCTTAAAGAGTTAGAATTGGTAATAGCTTCACATAAACCCAATCTAATTATTTATAATTATCATCCTGCTGTTATGCCTTGGGTTTGCACCAAACTAACTAAAGGCGTTTACAAAAATAATTTGGCATCAATCAGTATTACTCAGATTGGAATTATACATGAAGTAACACAGGAAGTGGCAGACAGTGCTACTGCTTATAAAAATACATATGTATTAGGAAGCGCTGAAAAAAAAATAAATTCACTTTTTGATTTTTACATTGCCGCAGATCCTACACTGTTGCTTAAAAATCCATTTGTATTTAAAACGGCAAGGCTTATACCAAGCTATACAAATAAACTTGCTTCTCCTGATGTAATTACAATTGGCAGTTTCGGATTCGCTACTCCAAATAAAGGGTTTGAAAACCTTGTTAATAAAGTGAAATCAGAATTTGATGAAGCTGAAATAAGATTAAATATGCCATTTGCAGCTTTTGGTGATGCTGAAGGAAACAATGCCAAAGAAATTGCGGCAAATTGCCATAAGATTTTAGAAGGAACTAAAATAAAACTCAATATATCTCATAGTTTTTTTAATAATGAAGAATTGCTAGATTTCCTTGCAGCTAACAGCATGAATGTTTTTATGTATGAAGATAAAAAGGGCCGGGGAATCTCAAGTGCTATAGATTTTGCATTGGCTGTAAAAAAACCTATTGCTGTTTCAGATTGCATGATGTTCAGACATATTCTACAAACTAATCCAGAGATTTGCATTGACAATAATTCATTGAAAAGTATTTTGTCTCAAGGTTTTGATTCTTTAAACAAAACAATTGCACTATGGACTGAAGACAATTTTATCTGGGAATTTGATAGGATAATGTATGCAATTCAAAATCACATTTCAGCTTATTACGAAGCCCCTAAAATGGGAATCAAAAGGACAATACAGTCAAAGCTGAATAGAGTTCTTACAAGACCTGGTCAATCATTTACTTGGTTAGGCAATACAAAAGCTGCTACAGACGATGATTTAAAAAAAGATGAAAAGGCAACTTATCAACCTATTGTATTAGGTGCTAATGATGGGTTTAATCGTATTCTCGATGATCAGGCTAGAGATTTATATTCACCTACAATTAATAAGCTGATTGAATTTGCCCCCGCAACTATGGCTAAAAAAATTGCAAGGGCCAATGTGCAACAAGCATTTATATTTGATACTGTTTGTCGGAATCTTCAGCAGTACAACAATCCTAAGTTGCTTTGTGTAGGTAGTTATGAAGATACCGCCTCAATGTCTTTGCAAAAAATTGGATATCACGTTGAGGAAATAGATCCAATGATTAATTATTTTCTTCAGGATTATATTACAAAGCCTTCGACATTAATAAATCATTATGATATCATTTTCTCTACATCAGTAATAGAACATGACCCTGATGATAAATCTTTTTTGCAGTGTATTGAAAAGTTACTCGCACCCGGAGGTCTTGCTGTCATTACTTGTGATTATAAAGATGGATGGGAACTAGGCCAGCCTAAGCCTGAAGTGGATGCCAGATTTTATACCAAAAAAGATATGGAAGAAAGAATGTTGTCGTATATGCCTGGTTGTGAGTTTGTTGATAAAGGCAATTGGGATTGTCCTAATCCGGATTTTTATTATCAGGGAAAATATAATTACACTTTTGCTACTTTCACTGTCAGAAAAAAGAAATAATGAAGGCCTTAATTTTTGGTGCAAATGGACAAGACGGTTACTATCTCTCCAGGCTGCTTGAAGAGAAAAATGTTGCCGTTATCGGTGTGAGTAGAGCTGGCAACTTCTTAAAAACAAATATCACGGATTTGAATGAAGTAAAGGCACTGATTCAAATGCATCAGCCGGATTTTGTGTTTCATCTGGCAGCCAATTCCACAACCCGTCATGATGCCTTATTTGAAAATCATGAATCAATTTCAACAGGAACACTTAATATACTTGAGGCAGTTAGATTACATTCTCCAAATTCAAAAGTTTTTATTTCTGGAAGTGGACTGCAATTTGAAAACAAAAATCTTCCTATAAAAGAAACAGATGCCTTTGAAGCCAGAGATGCTTATTCAGTCAGCCGAATTCAATCTGTTTATGCTGCCAGGTATTATCGTTCAATTGGAGTGAAAGTTTATGTGGGGTATTTCTTTAATCATGATAGTCCTCGTCGTTCGGAAAGACATATGGCTCAAAAAATTGCCGCAACGGCTGTTCGCATTTCTAATGGTAGTGATGAAAAGCTGGAAATAGGAGATATGTCTGTAATTAAGGAATGGTCTTTCGCCGGCGATATTGTTGAAGGGGTATGGTTACTTGTCAATCAGGAGCAAATATTCGAAGCCAATATTGGTTCAGGATTGGGCTATTCTATTTTAGATTGGGTAAAAGAATGCTTCTCTCTTATAGGAAAGGACTATCAGAATTATGTTATCGAAAAGAATAATTTTAAATCTGAATACAAACAATTGGTTTCTGATGTGAGATTAATAACATCAATTGGATTCTTACCAAAAGTTAGTTTTAAAGAATTGGCTAAAATGATGGTTGATGGGAAATAGTAATAAAAAAATACTGTTAGTCCAACTGTTCTCTAACGGAGATTGTCTTTATGCCACTGCGGTTGCCCGTCAAATTAAACAAGATTTTCCAGATTGTCATTTAACCTGGGCAATAGCTCCATTTTGCAAAGATATAATTGCGTTGAACCCTTACGTTGATGATGTCAGAATTGTTGAAAATGTCCCAAAAAATAACATTGTCGCATTTAGAAAGTTTAAGAGGAAAGTTAATAATGAAAAAGCTCAGGGGTTATGGAATCAGGTATTCATAACTACAAATATGGATAACAATCAGGCCCTTTATGATGGTACAATTAGAGGGATGATTTTGAGCGCCTATCCCAAAAAAATTACAGTCCCATTAAAGCCGGTATTAGTATTGAGTGAAAAAGAAATTAATAACGTAGCAGTTTTTTCAGAAAAAAATAATTTGCGTGATTTTAAAAATGTTATTCTTTGGGAGTTTGCACCACAAAGCGGACAATCTTCTTTAAGTTTAGATTTAGTAATGAGACTATCAAAGCAATTGGTTTCTATTCCTTCAACTTGTGTGATTTTATCTTCTGCTCATTCTTTTGAATCCCAATCTAATATCATAGATGCTAGCGTTCTATCAGTTAGAGAAAATGCCGCGCTGTCACATTATTGCAGTCTTTTAATTGGCTGTAGCAGTGGAATTACATGGCTTTGTACAAGTAATGCTGGTAAGTTTCTTCCAATGATTCAATTGATTGATCCTTATGTGCCATTTTTAAATGCACCATCGGTTGATTTTACAAGGTGTAATATCAGTTCTGAATTTCTCATAGAGCTGACGTCTATTGAAGAATCAAACATCTTTAATTGTGTAGAAACGGTATTGAACAAAGATTTTAAAATCGCAAAAGAAATATACAATCAATCACTTCCAATTCAATTTAATACAACAAGAAATATTGTATATAATATGCTTTGTTATTTGCAGTTTAAAGCAATTGTAAAGCATCTTGTAATTATGATAAAAAACTATGGATTGAGATTCGAATTAATAAAACAATTTCTCCTGGCAATAGTTACTGCGCCATTTAAATTGTTACATAATATTTATAAGAAAAGGGTTGGTGCTTAATATTTGAATTATTTTTTTGTTGTTAGGTTTATTAATTCTGCTTCCATCATTTCTGTTACCATCATTTGTAAATCATATTTAGGAATCCAGCCTAATTTTGTATTCGCTTTTGTTGCATCGCCAATCAATAAATCAACTTCAGCAGGTCTGAAATAACGAGGATGAATACCAACAACTTGTTTCCCAATTGGTAATTGAAACGCAGGATCTGTACATTTTTCAACGAACGCTTTTTCATCTACTCCTTCACCTTTGAAAGAAAGTGAGATTCCAACATGCTTAAACGCCATGATTATAAAATCTCTAACTGATGTAGTAACATTAGTTGCCAAAACAAAGTCTTCAGGTTCGTCTTGCTGAAGCATTAACCACATTCCTTCAACATAATCTTTGGCATGACCCCAATCTCTTTTTGCATCCAGGTTTCCAAGCAATAACATGTCATCCAATCCAAGTACAATTTTAGTGACACCTATAGTAATTTTTCTAGTCACAAAACTTTCTCCCCTTAATGGACTTTCATGGTTGAAAAGAATGCCATTAACTGCAAAAATATTGTATGCTTCTCTGTAATTAACAGTAATCCAATACCCATAAAGTTTTGCAACTCCGTATGGGGAACGAGGGTAGAAGGGGGTTGTTTCCTTTTGTGGAATTTCCTGAACTTTACCATAAAGCTCAGATGTTGAAGCCTGATAGAATTTAGTCTTTTTTTCTAATCCTAAAATTCTGATTGCTTCAAGTATTCGCAAAACGCCCATTGCGTCTGAGTTTGCAGTATATTCAGGTGTGTCAAAACTTACTTGTACATGACTTTGTGCAGCCAAATTGTATATCTCATCAGGCTGTGTTTGTTGAATGATCCTTATAATATTACTGGAATCAGTAAGGTCTCCATAATGTAAATGAAATCGGTCTGCAATAGTTGTATCGAAAAATAAATGATCAATTCGATCTGTATTCATTAGTGAACTTCTTCTTTTTATTCCATGTACATTATATCCTTTTTTTAGCAGTAATTCTGCTAAGTATGCTCCATCCTGTCCTGTAATTCCAGTTATCAATGCAGTCTTCATGAATCTTTATTTTTGTTTAACTTTGCAAATCTATTACAAACTTATCAATTTGCCATCTATGTTATATTTTGAGATGGAATTTGTTTGGAATTAGTGTTGTTTGCTTTTTATTATCATTTTATATCTTTTAATGAAAGTTGTAGTTAATTGCTGGGCTTTAAGAAATAAACAGCTTGATGGTATTGGTTACTTTACGGTAAACACAATAAGTCGAATTGTTGAAAGCCATCCCGAAGTAACATTCCTTATTCTTTGTGATAGTAAATTCAATGAAAATTATTTTGATTTTAAAAATGTGAGTTTAGTAAAAATATTTCCTCCCTACAGACATCCTTTTTTATATCTTTTTTAT
>CALQJH020000085.1 GCA_943330835.2 Candidatus Kuenenia stuttgartensis | reverse complement strand
TTCATTCCTTCCGTATCACAAACTCCAGGAAGATTAAACATGTTCGATTTCAAAAAATTCAAATTTCTGGTAGATTTTGCTCATAATCCAGCAGGCCTTGAATACCTCTGTGATTTTGTGAGTAAAATGGATGGGGAACCTAAAGTCGGTATTATTAGTGGCACAGGTGACAGAAGAGATGATGACATTAGAGAATTGGGCAGAATATCAGGCAAGCATTTTGATGAGATTATCATCAGACAAGACAAACATTTAAGAGGAAGAACAGCAGCATCAATTGTAGATTTACTTGTAGAAGGTATCAACGAAACCAAAACAAAAGACATTCCTATTACAATTATTTACAATGAAAAGGAGGCTATTTCATATGCTTACAATACAGCTAAACCAGGTTCTTTAGTCACAATAATGTGCGATGTAGTTTCTGAGGCATTGGATTTGATTAAAAATATGAAAGAAACGGAAGATGCTGAAGCTTGAGCAGATATGGATTTAAGCATTTGATACGGGAGGCTTTTTCTTACAATTAATTAGTTTTAAATTTCTTTTGGAACATCTTTGTAAACCCTTATTTTTGCAATCCAAAATTACCATTTTGGAAAATGATTGGGTTATTGTGTAAAGGTAGCACTACAGATTTTGATTCTGTCTGTCTAGGTTCGAATCCTAGTAACCCAACAACTAAAAAATCCGCTACTGCGGATTTTTTAGTTATTTAGATTCAATGATTCAGAAATTTATTTTTTTTGGTGGGGGCTGAAACTTTTCAGAAACGTTTACTATTATGGACCGATAGCCCTAAACTAGATCTTCACCTGTCTTAATTCATCTGCATTTTCTAAAAACCAGGCGTATGTTTCTTTCAAACCTTCTTCAAGTGAAATCCTGGCATTCCAACCGGCATGGCTAAGTTTTGACACATCGAGTAATTTTCGTGGAGTGCCATCAGGCTTTGATGCATCCCAAATAATTTCACCTTCATGCCCAACAGTTTTTTGAATAACCATTGCAAGTTCTTTGATGGTTAAATCAACTCCTGTACCTACATTATAAAGATGTTCAGCTAAATTATTTTCAAAGGCAAATAATACAGCATCAGCAAAATCATTAACATGGATAAACTCACGCATGGCAACACCGGTTCCCCACAAAGTTACCGGCGCATGGTTATTCATTTTTGCTTCATGAAATTTTCTGATCATTGCTGGCAATACATGAGATGTTTGTAAATCAAAATTATCATGCTGACCGTAAGTATTAGTAGGCATCAAACAAAGATAATCCTTGCCAAATTGTTTACGGATAGCCTCACAGGTTTTAACACCTGTAATTTTTGCCAATGCATACCATTCATTTGTTGGCTCAAGAGAAGAGGTCAGCAAGTATTCTTCTTTTAAAGGCTGTGGGGCAAGCTTTGGATAAATACAAGAGCTGCCTAGGAAAATAAATTTTTCAACGCCATTATTTAATGCACTGCTCATCAGGTTACTTTGAATCTGAAGATTATCCATGAGAAATTGGTACGGATAATTATTATTTGCCAAAATTCCTCCTACTCTCGCAGCTGCATCTATTACATAAGTTGGTTTTTCCATTTCAAAAAAATCCGCTACTGCCTGCTGGTTTCGTAAATCCAATTCTTTAGACGTACGATATACAATATTGTCATACCCTTTTTTCAACAGACTTGTATGGATGGCAGATCCAACCATTCCACGATGACCTGCTACAAATATTTTAGCTGTTTTATTCATTTTTTATTAATTAGTATTAACCGTTTGTCTTTATCCATTTAAACCCTAAAAACCAAACCTAGGCTGCAAAGATATTATCAAAGATCATTACAGCACAATTAAAAATACAGATTAAGAATGAGTGGCAATTTGTTGTGACTAACAGAGAAATGAGAGTAATTGGAGGGTATTGTTTTTAATATATTTTGAGGATAAATAAACACAGCGCTATCTGAAAGTCTTACTTACAACCTATTATACAAGCTACTTGGGGCTAATTCATCTATTTTTAAAGGCAAAACCTTATTTTTGCAACTTTAAGAATAGTTAAAAGAAACTGTAAATCAATGGATGTATTTGAAAAACTAATCAAAGATGGCGGGCCAATCGGTCAGCACATGGACAGAGCGCATGGATATTTTGCTTTTCCAAAATTGGAAGGCGAATTGGGACCTCGTATGAAATTCAGAGGAAAAGAAATGATTGTTTGGAGTCTCAATAATTATCTGGGATTGGTTAATCATCCCGAAATAAGAAAAGTAGATACAGCAGCTGCTGCAAAATATGGTATGGGTAATCCGATGGGTGCAAGAATGATGAGTGGAAATTCAACCATGCATGAGGAATTAGAGAAGGTCATCAGCAATTTTGTAAGCAGAGAAGATACGATGTTGCTCAACTTTGGATACCAGGGAATCATGAGCTGCATAGATGCATTGGTAAATCGGAGAGATGTGATTGTTTATGATGCCGAAGCTCATGCTTGTATCGTTGATGGCGTTCGTTTGCATATGGGTCACCGTTATGCATTCAAACATAATGACATAGAGGATTGTGAAAAACAATTACAAAGAGCGAAAGAATTAGCTGCAAAAAATGGAGGTGGCATTCTTGTGATTACTGAAGGCGTATTTGGGATGGATGGCGAGCAAGGAATACTAAAACAAATCGTTGCATTAAAAGAGAAATATGAATTCAGAATTTTAATTGATGACGCTCACGGTTTTGGATACATGGGACCAACAGGCGCAGGTGCTGATGAGGCTCAAGGTTGTCAGGATGGCATTGATTTATACTTCAGCACATTCGTGAAAAGCATGGGAAGTATCGGTGCTTTTATCAGTGGGCCAAAAGCCGTTATTAAATATTTAAGATACAATACTCGTTCTCAGATTTTTGCAAAAAGCTTACCCTTGTTGATCGTAGAGGGAATGCTGAAAAGGATGGAAATGACCATAAACATGCCGGAACTTAGAGAAAAATTATGGGATAATGTGGCAAGATTACAAGCCGGATTAAAAGAAAGAGGATTCGATATTGGTAATACCAATTCTCCGGTAACACCTATTTACATGAAAGGCGATGTGCCGGAAGCTACACAAATGGTAATGGATCTTAGAGAGAATTACAATATTTTTTGCAGCATTGTTGTGTATCCTGTAATTCCAAAAGGAGATATTATTTATAGATTGATACCAACAGCATCTCACAGTTTTGAAGATATCGAACTTACGCTCAAAGCGTTTGAAGAAACCAAAAAGAAATTAGATCTTGGCGCCTATAAAGCAGCGGATATCCCTGATATGGCTGAGAAAGCTTGATTGGTTGATTAGGGATGAAACAATCTAGCCCAAGATTTAAAGATAAAACTTCTAAAGTTTCAACCTTTTACCTTTAATATTGTTTCAATAATTAAGCAGTTCGCTAAAAAATTTCATTCCATGCAAAAAATAGTTGTGGCAGTTACCGGAGCTAGTGGCTCTATCTACGCCAAGGTGCTTTTGGAGAAATTGACAAAATTAACCAACCAAATTGATGAGCTCTCCTTGCTAATGACAACCAATGCAAAGGAAGTTTGGCATACCGAATTAGAAGATGAAAACTACAAGAGCTTTCCCGTTAAATATTTTGACCAGCAAGATTTCAATGCCCCATTCGCTTCAGGTTCTGGTCAATATAATACAATGATTATTATTCCATGTAGTATGGGCACTTTAGGGAGAATTGCAAGTGGGATTTCTAATGATTTAATTACAAGAGCAGCTGATGTTATCTTAAAAGAAAGAAGAAAATTAATCTGTGTAGCCAGAGACACCCCTTATAATCTTATTCATATTAAAAATATGGAAACCATCACTTTAGCAGGTGGAATTATTTGTCCTGCTACACCGTCTTTTTATAGCAAACCTAAAACAATTGAGGAAGTTGCCGCAACAGTAGTTGACCGAATAATTGACTTAGCTGGACTAAAACAAGATAGCTATAGATGGGGAATTAAATAGAAAAGGAACACTTTTATCTTAAATCTACGACTTCTACTCCAGGATATTTTTTTGCATCAAATACAAAAGATTGATCCGTTATTGAAACTCCAGTCTTCATGTCGTTAACGTTATAAATATATCGATTGCCAGTTTTTTCAAAGACTTTTGTAGAAAAAATGGTCGAATTACTTACATATAAAAGGACTTTATGAAACGCTTTTGTCTTATCAATTGGAGTCAATTCAATTTCTTGCAAGTCTTTCCCTCCTGACTTTACCACTCCATTTAATTTATACAAAAAATCTTTATCATAGAAATTGGTAAACAATTTTTGAGGTGTAATAGAATTTGCAGAAGGATCAATTTTGTTAATCGTTACTTCATTAGAAGATTTTTCATAAGACCAAGTGGTTGATCCATCAGAAAATATTTCCTGACCAGGCATTGAAATTCGGTATTTTGTAGCCTTCATAAAGACTGAACCAGATTTACTGCCAATTGACTTTCCAGAAGCATTTTCAATTTTGAGTACAAACTTTGCTTCAACAGATTTGTAGCTTTTAAACTTAGAACTTACAGCATCAAGTATTTTTTTGGCATCTGCATCACTCTTACCCATACCCTTTAGCGGCTGGGCATTAGAATAAAAAACCATCAACAAAGACATGAGTAAGGTTACAAAAGCTTTCATCATTAAATATTTATTTCGCCGCAAAGATAGTATTTTTCATATCTTCTCGTAGATGAATGATGTTAAAGAAAATTAAAAGGATTAATAATCGAATCATTCTATTTTAAATTATTACCAAACTTAAAACCAAAATAAATTTCACAAAAAATAACCGCTAATTCTATAGGGGAAAAGCTATAAATGAGAAATGCAATAGAATTAATATGTTAAAAAATCATGTGTAAAGGTGGTTATTATTTTCAATGGGGAAACAAATAAACTTCAGTAAAATATTTAGCTTCATTATTCGAGTATTTGCAATATTAATTTATGGCTGCAATAATCAATAGACCTTTTTTGATTTTTAGACAACTTCAAAAAAGTCATCCTTGCCATTGTCATATATTATCTTATACCCATCTAAGCCAAGAGAAATCGCTTAACGTTTAAACCTTTCAAACTCTTCGCACAATTGGAAGTTATCTCTTAATTTTGTCTCCTATGGCAAAGGCATCAAGCGAAACCCCTTTAATGCAACAACACAATGCTATCAAGGCGAAATATCCAGATGCTATTTTATTGTTTCGTGTAGGAGATTTTTATGAAACATTCGGACAAGATGCTATCAATACATCAGCAGTATTAGGCATTACACTTACAAAGCGGAATAATGGCAATGCCACATCATTAGAACTAGCGGGTTTTCCATATCATGCGCTAGATACTTATCTTCATAAATTAGTAAAGGCCGGATATCGTGTCGCTATTTGCGATCAATTGGAAGACCCTAAAGCTGCCAAAGGAATTGTAAAAAGAGGCGTGACTGAATTGGTTACTCCAGGCG
The DNA here is from genome assembly GCA_943330835.2 of Candidatus Kuenenia stuttgartensis. The sequence continues at coordinate 2,557 of CALQJH020000085.1, read as the reverse complement.
TTGCTACTAATGATAAATTACTTGAACATAATACGAATAATTTTTTAGCCGCTCTACATTTTGAGAATGAAAAAATAGGAATCGCCTTTCTGGATATTTCAACAGGAGAATTTTTCATTGCAGAAGGCGATAAGGAATATGCAGATAAATTACTTCAAAGTCTGCAACCAGCTGAAGTTATTTTCCAAAGGAATAAATTGAAATATTTTAAAGAATTATTTGGCAATAGTTTTTTCACTTACTCACTAGATGAATGGATTTTCACTGAATCCTATGCCAAAGAAAATCTATTAAAGCATTTCGGAACACATAGTCTAAAAGGATTTGGTGTAGAAGAATTAAGCTATGGCACCATTGCATCAGGAGCTATTCTGCATTATCTTAAAGATACTGAACATCCTAATCTTCAACACATCACTTCTCTACAGCGTATCAATAAGGATGATCACCTTTGGATGGATAAGTTCACTATAAGAAATTTAGAACTTCTGTCTACTAACGAACAAGCCAACACACTTTTCAAGACGATCAACAATACCGTTTCCCCTATGGGTGCTCGATTGTTGAAAAGATGGATGCTCATGCCCTTGAATACGATTTCCAGAATCAATGAAAGACTGGAAGCTGTAAGTTATTTAATCGCAGATACCGATATCAGGAATAAAATAATCCTACACATCAAACAAGCCGGAGACATAGAGAGATTAGCAGCAAAAGTTCCTTTGAAAAAAATCAATCCAAGAGAAGTATTACAAATAGCAAGAGGCCTTCAACAAACACTTCAAATCAAAGAAATTTGTAGTTACTCCAAAAATGAATATTTAAAACGTTTAGGAGATTCTTTAAATGCTTGTCAATATATCCTGGACAAAATCATTAAAGAAATTAATGAAAACCCACCTGCATTAACTAATAAAGGCGGATTGATTGCTAAAGGCATACATATAGAATTGGATGAACTCCGAGAAATATCAAGTGGTGGAAAAAATTATCTTCTGGAACTGCAACAAAAGGAAGCCATCAACACAGGAATTTCATCATTGAAAATTAGTTTCAATAATGTATTTGGCTATTACCTCGAAGTAACCAATCTACACAAAAATAAAGTACCTGAAACCTGGATTCGCAAACAAACTTTAGCCAATGCAGAACGCTATATTACTCCAGAGCTTAAAGTTTACGAAGAAAAAATAATGGGCGCGGAAGATAAAATCATTCAGATTGAACAACAGCTTTTTCAGGAATTACTCAATGAATTACAAGATTATATTGCTCCTTTGCAAGTAAATGGGCATGTAATGGCAGTCTTGGATTGTTTGACATGCTATGCCAACAATGCGCTACAATTCAACTACAAAAAACCAAGTCTGCACGAAGGAAAAGAATTGGAATTGAAAGATAGCCGCCATCCTGTAATTGAAAGAAATCTTCCGATCGGAGAAAGCTACATTACCAATGATATCATGTTGGATTCCTCCAATCAACAACTTATTATTCTTACCGGGCCTAATATGAGTGGGAAAAGTGCGATTCTCAGACAAACTGCTTTAATTACTTTGATGGCGCATATGGGAAGTTTTGTTCCTGTAACCAGCGCTAAAATTCCGTTAACTGATAAAATATTTACCAGAGTTGGCGCTTCGGATAACCTTAGTGGTGGGGAAAGTACTTTTATGGTAGAGATGAATGAAACAGCAAGCATAATCAACAACCTCAGCTCAAGAAGTTTAATTATTCTTGATGAAATTGGCAGAGGAACTTCTACATACGATGGTATTTCAATCGCATGGAGTATCGCAGAATATCTACACGAATCTGAACAAAAACCAAAAACACTTTTTGCTACGCATTATCATGAACTCAATGAATTGGAAAATCAATTTTCAGGAATTAAAAACTATCATATTACCAATCAGGAAGTTGGAAATAAAATTATCTTTTTAAGGAAATTGGCAAAGGGCGGAAGTACGCATAGCTTTGGAATTCATGTTGCCCGTATGGCAGGAATGCCTCCTACTTTAATTAATCGTGCCAATGAAATATTGACAAAATTAGAAGACAGTAGAGATTCGAAAAGTGAAATAAATAATACTATACAGGAGAGTTTGAAGAATGTGAATGATACTAAAATGCAACTGAGTATTTTTGATACGCACTCCATTACTTTTGATGAAATCAGAACTATTTTGGAAAATGTAGACATCAACAGACTTACCCCTGTTGAGGCCTTATTGAAATTGCAGGAAATAAAAAATAAGATTAACTAATAGCGATTTACAAAATCCGAAAGGAGAAAATGAGAAAAAAGAAAGAGATATTATTTTTATTATTTACATTATTATTACAATTTCAATTCCATAAAGGGCAAGCTCAAACTTGTACCACATTAGGACAAACGGCTCAAACAGCATTTCCAATTTGTGGCACTACCTCTTTCTTTCAGAACTCCGTTAATATTTGTGGCAATACCGATGTTGTTTCAAGATGCACAAGTAGTGCTGTAAATTTTACAGATAAAAATCCATATTGGTACCGATTTACTTGTTGGGTTCCAGGC
>CALQJH020000084.1 GCA_943330835.2 Candidatus Kuenenia stuttgartensis | reverse complement strand
TGAATGGTTGAATGAAAAATAGCTAGCAAATTTAAACTATTCAATTTTTAAGCCAGCGCAGCGACTTAATCCTTAAATTTATTGAACACCCGAAGGGCACTACTTTCCACTTACACCGTCTACACTTATTTTCCCAGGGCCAATAATGAGCAATACAAGGAATGTAGTAAGATAAATATAGGCCATTTGCCCTTCACCAAAAATTTGATTGTGATGAACTTTTACTAAAGCTACAGCCATGCAAATAATTATGGGAATGGTCGAAAGTCTCGTAAATAGTCCCAATAAAACAAAAAGAGCACAAAAGAATTCAGCGAAAATTACCAAGAGCAAACAAGTAGTACTGCCCAATCCGAGGAGATTTATAAACTTAGATTGATATGCAGCAAAATGTACCAATTTATCATAGCCATGGTTCATCATCAAAACTCCGAAAACGAGGCGTAAAAGCAGTGTGGCGGCATTAAAAGCGCCAGCTGAATAATTTGTTGAAATTAGTTTTCTCATTTTTAATATTTGATTTCTAGGTAGAGGTTAATATTTTTTTTATTAAAAATAAGTATTTTTTTACTATCAGGAAGATACAATCTTACTTCGTTTTATTTCAGGTTATGATTTCATTAGAGGCAAAGCTGTTTTTTTTCTTTTTCTTTGCATTTTGTAAAGTAGCTTTACCAATAATCAAATTAGAAAAGAATCATCATTATGGCTATAAAAAAAACTGTAATCTTACTAAGTATTGTCTTCTCTTTTCTTATCCCCTTCGCTCAACCTACTCATCTTGTACTTGATGTAGAAAAAAAATATAAGGAGGCAAGGTCTTTTGTAAATCAGAACGATTTTGAACAGGCATATCCACTATTAAAAGAATTGAAGAATCAATATCCTGATTATTCGAAAAGTGATTTTTCTTATATCAAAGATGATGTCGATTATTTTTATATCGTTTGCGAATTACATTTACAGCTTTCTATTGCAGAAAAAGATGCCAATAATTATATCGCGGAGAGTAATAATAAGTTTCGTATACAGGAACTTTGTTTTCATTTGGGGCATTATTATTTTATAAATAAAGACTTTCAAAAAGCGGCTGATTTTTTTAGTCGTACAAAGTTTGAACATCTGAGTAAAGAAGAGATGATAAATGCCAAATTTGAAAATGGGTATGCACTATTTAATATTAAAAAATTCAGCGAGGCCAAGATTCTTTTTGCAGACTTGATTTCATTGGTTTCTATCAAATATTATTTGCCCGCCAATTATTATTATGGATTTATTTCTTATGGGGATAAGGATTATGAGTCGGCATTGCAATCTTTTAGATTGGTAGAAAAAGTTTCTGAATACAATCAGGTCGTACCTTATTATGTTGCTGAAATATTGTATTTGCAAAATAAAAAGCTGGAGTCCTTGGAGTATGGAGAAAGCGTGTTGTCAGCAGGCGGAGATTTGTATTATAAAAGTAATTTGCAATTATTGGTAGCACAGCTTTATTTCGAGAAAGAAAATTTCTCAAAAGCACTTCCATTTTTTGAACAACATGTCAATGATAATGATAAGGTTTCAAAAGAAGTGATGTACGATTTGAGTTTTTGTTATTATAAAACAAATAATACTACAAAAGCCATTGAGGGATTTAAGCAATTAAGTAATGAGAGAGATTCGATGGGCCAAAACAGCATGTATCTTTTGGGTAGTTTGTATTTGAATATTAATGATAAAGCCAATGCTAGAAGTGCTTTTCAATATAGCGCGTATAATAGTACCAATAAAATTCAGCAAAAAATATCCCGTTTCAATTATGCTAAATTATCTTATGAATTAGGTTTTCAGGATGTTGCATTGAATGAAATAAAACAGTTTATCAGCGATTATCCCAATTCGGAATATGAAGAAGAAGCGAAACTAATTTTGGTAAATATCCTGGCCAATACAAATAATTTTACTGAAGGGTTAGCTGTTTATGCTACATTAAATAATCCTACTTTATCGCAGCAAAAAGTATATGCTAAACTTCTTTATGGCAAAGCCATTCAATTAATTAATGACCAACAAATAAATGATGCAGATGGTTTGTTGAATAGTATTCTTAAAAATACCCCAGCATCTATAATTACTTCTTATGCTGCTTTCTGGAAAGGGGAAATTGCTTATCGCCAACAAAAATATGACACTTGTATTTCTTTTACAGCTACTTTTTTAGACAGTAAAGTTCCGCCGCAAGGCGAGGCGAATTTTTCGCATGCAAAATATAATTTGGGCTATAGTTATTTCCAAAAAGAACAATTCAAATTGGCATTGACTCAATTTAGTTTAATCGTAATTGAACCAACCATTAATTCAACTTCAATCGAACAAGATGTTTTTGTAAGAATGGCAGATTGTAATTTTATGCTGAAAGATTATGCAAATGCAAATCTGATGTATGATAAAGTAATTTTATTCAAATTTCCTCAATCTGATTATGCGTTGTTTCAAAAAGCCATGATAGTGGGAGTGAAAAGTAGTTTAGATAAAATAAATTTATTAGCTCAATTAAGCAGCTCATTTCCTAACAGTAATTTATTAGCTGATGCACAATTTGAAATGGCTTTAACTTATATTGCAGATGAAAACTTTTCAAAAGCAATTCCTTATTTGAAAAGATTGACGGCTTCTAATCAAGCTCTTAGTATTCGCCCAAAAGTATTTTTAAAATTAGGGTTAGCATATTATAATAACAACGATAATCTCAACGCTATCGATGCTTTTAAGGATTTGATAAAAAACTATCCGAAGTCAAATGAAGCTGAAGAAGCATTGCCCATTGTAAAAGATATCTATTTAGAAGAAGGAACGACTGATGATTATTTTGCACTTTTACGAGCTAATAAAATCGCTGTTAATATTATCGAAGCTGACTCTTTAGCATATCAGGCATCGTATAAAAAATATCAAAATAATGAAGCAAAAATCGCAATAAATAGTTTGAATAGCTATCTTACTCGATATTCAAACGGAGCATATGTAGTGGATGCAAATTATTACTTAGGCATTTGTTATGAAAAGGAAAAGGATTTCAAAAAAGCAATTACTGCTTATGGTTTTGTTTCTGTACAAGGCTTAAGCGAATATTTCGAATCGGCTACACTGCAATTGGGACGTATCTATTATTTCGAATCTCATGATTACCTCAATGCAAAGAAATCATTTCAATTGTTGTTGGCTAATGGCAATAATGAAGAAAATAAGTTAGAAGCCTTAAGAGGATTAGTTCGTACTTGCTTTCAATTGAAAGCTTATGATGAAGCAAATATTGCGGCGAAAGATTTGCTAACTAAGAAGGGAATTAGTACTGATGATAAAGCCATCGCATCATTAGTTTTAGGCAAATCTCAACTATCTATAAAGGACACACTTGCTGCCATTGAATCTTTCAAGCTGGTCATGCTAATTAATAAAGCAGCCTGGGGCGCACAAGCTAGGTATGAGTTGGCTTCTAGCTATTTCTTATTGAATAATCTGCTACTTGCAGAGAAGTATGCATTGGCTGTAATTAAAGAAACAAGTTCTTATGATTATTGGGTTGCCAAATCCTATATTTTACTCGGAGATGTTTTCCTAAAAAAGAAAGATTATTTTAATGCTAAAGCAACCTATGAAAGTGTAGCGAAGAATACTTCTGTAAAGGAATTAAAAGATGAGGCAACTGAAAAGTTAGTACTGGTTGAAATAAAAGAGCAGCAATCCTCTAAAATCAATAATAAATAATTGGGCTATTTTTCTCAGAACTAGTTATTCCAATTTATAAACGAATTTAAATTTTACAAAGTGAGTATTAAAAATAAAAATCTTTCGGATATGAAATTTGTCTCCATATTTTTTACGATACTGTCTCTGTTATTTTGTAGTGAATTATATGCTCAAAAGGATACTGCAATAAAGCAATCTGTAACAGTAATTTCAGCGTACAAACCTGTATTGATGAATGTTGCTAAAATTAATTTTTCTGCAACTACTTTAGCTTCAGATGCTGTAAAGGAAAAGTTGAATTATGATATTCCTGATCAGGCGCTTATCTACTTGTATGCTCCAATTACTTTAAAGCCACTTGCTTTCAATGTGGATACAACAATGAATTTCGGGAATCATTTTTGGGTGAAAGCGGGGTTTGGTAACCATACGACACCTGTATTATCTGCTGGGGCTTGTCTAAGAAATAAAAAGGAATTACTAGTGAATGTTTACGGCGATTATATTTCATCAAAAGGGAAAATTGAAAATCAAAATTACTCCTTGTTTTCTTTGATGGGAACAGGAAGTTATTTCTTTCCTAAAACAGAAGCTTATGCAAGTCTTGAAATGAAGCAACGTCAATTTTATTTATATGGGTATAATCATGATTTATATAAATACAACAAGAATGAGATTAGTCAGCAATTTCAAGAGATGGATTTTAAAGCAGGGTTTAGAAATACGAAAGAGAATACTTTAAATATTGATTATGATACTAAAATGCAGTTCAATTACTTTACAGCAAAGGATGCAATGAACGAGACTACATTTAGAATAGATGTTCCAGCTGAAAAGAAAATCAACGACCTCTTTACCTTGAAAGTTGATGCCATGTTTGATTTGACAAATTGTACAGCAAAAAATATTGATTCTGTTAATTATGATTATCATAATAACGCGGCTCAATTTTCCCCATCATTAATTTATCAAAATTCTTTGTATAAAATAAATGGAGGCGTTAATGCCATTTGGGATAATGGTAAGCTTGTTATTTTGCCCAATATCTTTGGGGAACTCAAGATTAAAAATTTCCCCTTCGTTTTGCAAGGTGGATTTATTGGAAAACTCAACAAGAATACCTATCGTAATTTAAGTTATATCAATCCATATCTTACTGCTCTAAAAAATCAAACCAATACATTAGAAACGGAATATTACGCAGGATTAAAAACTAATTTATCTAATCGAATCGTAGCTAGTGCAAAAGTGGCTTGGGTGTCGTACAATAATTACCAATTTATTATAAATGATACCGCAGCAACCGCTGATGAAAAATCATTTGTGTTGTCTAATGAAGATAAAGTCAATAATTTTAAATTGCATGGCAATATCAGTTATACGATTCCGGGTAAATTATATGCAACTGGCGGAATTACACTGAATGCGTATGCTGGAATGAAAGCCAATGAAAAGGCCTGGTCTACTTTACCGATGGAGTGTACCGCAGCTGTACAATGGAATGCGTTGAAAAAATTAGTATTGAAAGGAGATTTTTATATGTTTGGTGGTGGTCATTATCTGGCAAAGGGAAATAAGTCAGGGTCTTTAAAAGGCGGGGTGGATTTAAGTTTGGGTGGAGAGTATAAGTTGACTAACAAAATAAATGCTTTTGCAGATCTAAATAATATCTTTGGAGATAAATACCAGCGCTGGCATAATTATCCTGTTTATGGGATTTGTGTTTTGGCTGGTTTAATCATTCGATTTTAAATATAACAGCTATGCAGCATGTAATTGAGCAGTTTCTTATTCAGTATAAGTATTGTCCATTGCCGAAAATCGGCACGCTTGAATTGAAGCAAAGCCATGCACATTTTTCAGTTGGAGAGAAATTAATTTCTGCACCGGCCCCATTCATAGAGTTGACATCCGTTGAAAAGGATGCTGCTGCTTTTATTTCGTTTATTGCAAAGCAAAAAAATATCGATAATCATCTGGCAGGTAGTATTCTTCAACAGTATTGTACAGATATTTTGAATATTAAAATAGGTCAGGAAGTAGCTATTGCTCAAGCCGGCACAATTTCTGTAAATGATAACGGGGAATTGCAATTTAAACAAAGAGAGTTGCCTCAGGATTTTTTTCCGAAAATCGCATTACATAGGGTTGTTCATCCAGAAGCTGTTCATCAGGTAAGAGTGGGTGATGAACAAAAGACAACTGCATATATGCATGGGTATCTCAAAGATGCCAAAGTTAAAAAAGGCAATCAATGGTTGATGTTTTTTTTAGTCATTATATTGCTCTTGCTTACTGTTGTTATTCACTACGTTACTGATAATACCAGCACTTCAAACGATACTAAGAAATTGAATCAACATCCTTCTCACGCTGCAAATGCTGTTTATTAAAATATACCTTTTATGATTCATTATACTCTTTGTCCAGCTTGTAAAAGTCAACATATTATTCCAGTACTTCAGGCGAAGGATTATACCGTTTCGAATGAAATTTTTTCGATATGGCATTGCGCAGATTGCAGCTTGAGATTTACACAGGATGTTGCCACGCAAGATCAAATTGGAAAGTACTATCAATCTGATGCATACATTTCTCATAGCGATACGAAGCAAGGTTTGGTGAATAGCATTTATCATCGGATAAGAAAATTTACTTTAGCTACTAAAAGAAAATTAATCCAGCAGCAAACCGGATTAAAAAAAGGGAATATGCTAGATGTGGGTTGCGGTACAGGAGCTTTTCTTCATACGTTGAGAACTGCAGGATGGGCTGTAACAGGTTTAGAGCCCGATGAAAACGCAATTAATAAAGCGAGAACTTTATATCAACTAGATCCTCAGTCTCCCGATAAATTATTTCAACTTCAAGCGGATGCTTATGATGCGATTACCATGTGGCATGTGATGGAACATGTACACCAGTTGCATGAATATGTTGCGCAATTAAAAAAAGTATTAAAAACGAACGGCGTTTTGTTTATAGCAGTTCCAAATTACACGAGTTTTGATGCCAGTCATTATAAAGCGAAATGGGCCGCTTATGATGTGCCACGACACTTGTATCACTTTTCTCCTAAAAGTATGGAGTTGTTAATGAGACAATATGGAATGAAAATTAAAACCATCAAGCCCATGTGGTTTGACAGCTTTTATGTGAGCATGTTGAGTGAAAAATATAAAGAAAATATATTCGGATTGTTTATGGCATTTATAATTGGCTTCATTTCTAATGTTATTTGTTTTTTTAACAAAAGAAAATGCAGTTCTGTTATTTATGTAATTCAAAAGACGACAACATAGAAAATGTTTAATGCAAAACAACAACTCATAGACGAGTTGACCAATAATACATTCGTAATGCTCAAGCCATCTCAGGTTCAGGGTATTGGAGTTTTTGCCATAAGAAATATCAATAAAGGGCAGCGTAGTCTTTTCTCACAAGACAGTTCAGAGTGGATGAAAATTTCTAAAGCTGAAATAGAAAATTTACCGGAGCACAGTCGCTTTTTGGTGGAGAATCATTGTTTGTATGATGATGACCATTATTACGTTCCTGAATATGGCTTCAAGATGATTGATCCTGTGATCTACATCAATCACTCAGATACACCCAATATTAAATCTATTGATGAAGGGATGGATTTTGAAGCACTTCGAGACATTATTGAAGGGGAAGAGTTATTTGTTGATTATGGAGAAATTGTGGAATGAGTTGGATAGGATAATTATTTGTACTGTTCTTTTCAATGTTGAAAATATTATTTCTTTAATACTATTACAATTCTTATTTTGTTAAATAGTATTAACCAATATTTCAAAATATGAATAGTTGTATTCGCCTTTTAGGCATTTCAGTATTTTTCAATTTAATACTGATTAGCACTTATGCCCAACATAAGGTCATTTTAGGAAATGTAAAAAACGGTCAATCAAAAGAAAATATTGCTGCGATATCTGTAACGATTAAAGGGTCGAATATTGGTACGTTTACAAATGAGAAAGGCAATTTTTCTATCAATGTAAAATCTTTTCCTGCATCACTAGTTTTCTCTTCCGTTGGTTTTGATGAAATGGAGATGAGTGTAACATCTTCCTCCACAAAATTGGAAGTGTCGTTGAATCCTTCTACTAAGCTTGGACAAGAGGTGGTGATTTCTGCTTCTCGTGTTCCGGAAAAAATACTAGAATCTCCTGTATCCATTGAGCGTGTAAATGCTGCTGCGATCAGAAATACGGCGTCTGCAAATTATTATGATATCGTTGCAAATTTGAAAGGTGTTGATGTTACGACGTCTTCTCTTACTTTTAAAACACCCACCACCCGTGGGTTTAATGGAAGTGGAAAT
>CALQJH020000083.1 GCA_943330835.2 Candidatus Kuenenia stuttgartensis | reverse complement strand
TTCACAGCACTTGTGCCGCATGATGAGGTAGCACTAACTTTTAATTGCTTGTTTATCTGTGCGATAAAACCAGACAATATTTTTATAGTTAAAGTTGCAGTGCCTTGTCCCGATACCAGCTGTGTATTTACAGGTAACGTCCAGGTGTAACTGTTCGCTCCTGCCGAAGTTGCCGTGTATGTTACCGAAGTATTTGTACCCGCAATTCCGCATACATTAGCCAAACCAGAAACAGTTGGTACTGCTGGTGGGAAAGGCTGTGGATTTACAACAACAGATGTTGCTGATGCCGAGGCACATCCTGTACCGTTATGAACAGTTAATGAATAAGTTCCTGCAACCAATCCACTGAAGTTTGTTGATGACTGATATGCACCACCGATGCTGTATGTAAGTCCGGCACCTACTGGCGATGTAACAGTAATTGTTCCAGTTGCTACTGCACATGTTGGTTGAGTAACTGTTGCTGCAGGATTAGGAATATTATTAACCGTAACCGACACCAAATCACTGGAAATAATGTATGGATTACTTGATACTACCCTTGCTGTATAGACGCCGGCACCGGTAACCGCAGGCACCGTTGCATTTATACTCCCCGAAACCATCGATGTTACCGAACCAATAACTACTGGGTTGGCAAAACTGCCATTTATATCACTAAGTTCTACCGTAAATACATTGGCAGGATCTACATAACCTGCAGCTGTAAACGGAACAGAAATATTGTTGCCAGCACAAGCAAATGCCTGCGCAATGCCCACCCGCAAATCAATCTCGGGTTGTTGCTGGCCTTGGGTAAGTTGTTTGTTATTGGCAGAGAGTTTTGTATTAAAAGTTTCTCCTGTTGTATAACTCAAACTTACACCGCCGCCTGTAGCCCTGCCCCCAGCCGTAGCTGTTACACGAGGACTAAGCGATTGCGCAAAGCCAGTAGAGGCAAGGAGCAAAAGCAGTATGAGTGTTTTTATATTTTTCATTTTTATGTTTATTGTTTTTATAAACCCATAAAAGATTTTTATTTCTTTATCCCTATCATTTCAACCTCTATAAACAGATTTTTTTTCAAAAAATTGACCGCTGCGGGGTTTCATTTAAATAGTTATATGGTTAAATGGTTAAAAAGCCCGAACTGAACGAACGCCGACGCCGAAGCTCTTAGAGGCGCTGTACTGGAGACCATTATTGAAATTCTGCTCCCACGCAGTGTCAGTAGCGTTCTGGATAGAACTCCAATAGTAGGTAATAGTAAAACCGCCTATATCCAATCTTTGCGTGTAAATTTCCATAAACTCATATTTTGTTGGCAAACGCCAGTCCATAAATTTCGCTCCAGCTGAACTATGCTTCGTAGGATTGCTTATAACATCTTCCGCAGAATACCAGCTACTGGAAACTGATTGATCAACAGTTTCAGCGACTAAGCCATGTTTTCCATCTGCAGAAATTCTGAACACATATCCGCCTAACTCTGGCCATAGGCCTATAGTGTAAACTTGTCCTGTTGTTACACTTCCATCCGCCATTAAATATTGTGATGACGTACCGCCATCTTTTACAAACCCAGCACCTGTATAAGTACCGCTTGTGTTTACAGCAGTAACATTAGTATTACCCAATTGAATTTTATTGCTGGCATTTACTATGGCTCCACTACCTATGGCTGTTGCATTTGATAAATCACCGGTAGCTACGTCTGCTCTATCTCCGAATGCTGAATTATTTGAACCCGTGGTGTTGGTCAATAATGAATAGCTACCATTTGCAGTGTTATTATTACCACTGGTATTAAGCATAATAGCATTAAAACCAGTTGCTGTGTTCTCATATCCATTGGTATTTTCACGCTGCGCTGATGAACCAATTACTGTATTTCTATAACCTGAAGTATTTATTGGAAGAGCTCCATTACCAACTGCTGTATTCTCAACACCTCCAATATTTAATCTAAGAGCAGAAGCGCCAAGTGCTGTATTTCCATATCCCGTTGTATTATTAAGAAGTGCTGTATAACCAATTGCTACATTATACTGAGAAGTGCCTCCTCCACCTGCACCCACTGTAATTCCATTAATTTTGGCATCTTTAGAAAACGTTTTAACTCCCTCAAAAGTTTGGTCGCCTGTAGTTACTATACCAGCATTATTGGCATCAGCAGGGGTTAAATTTAATACACCTGAAGTTATAGTTCCTCCATTAGCTGAAGGCGAATCACCAATTGATCCCATTGTGGTTGCCACCGTTCCTGCAGAGGTAGTACCATCAGCCATTAAAAATTCTGTATTTGTACCATTTGGAATTTTAATTGAATTGGCTGTTACGTCTCCATTAATGGTTGTATTACCATTTTTCAATACTACCATTGCATCGCTTTTGTTGTTAGCATCAGTTCCATTACCGATTACAAATAAACGGTCTGAAGCAACATAACCTTCTGTTGAAGATGGTTGATAGTCTGTATTATACATACCCACAGCAATTTCGGAAACAGACCTTGCTGTGGTACCTGTACCCATAGCCACTGAAGCATCACCACTGGCATTCGAGCTAAATCCCATTGCTGTTGATCTTACTCCACTTGCAAGAGTACCTCCACCCATTGTAGTTGACTGCGTACCGCTAGCTTGTGTTCCGTATCCTGTAGCTAATGAATGTAGGCCACTTGCTGTACTTGAAACGCCAAACACCGTAGCCTCGCCTCCGCTAGCAACCGTACCATATCCCATTGCTGTTGAGTAATCACCACTAGCTATTGTGCTGCTACCCATAGAAAAAGAGTTGATGCCAGTAGCACTTGAATATTCTCCTGCAATGATTGTTCCTCTTACTTTTACATTACCATTCACATCTAATTTTTCAGAAGGCAAATCGGTACCAATACCTACATTTCCAGAGTTAACGTTAGAAATATTATTAGGATCTGATGATGTTGTAACAAAATTTGATTGAATGTTTGATATCTGATTTGATAAATCAACCTCAGCAGTTGTTGCTCTTACAACTTCATCATCTAATTGTGTTGATAATCCATACTCAGCAGTTTGTGCTCTTGCAATTTCAGCATCTAAGTTTGAATTAAGCACATAAGCAATATTATTTAATGCATCTGTTGTTGCATATCCTGTCAAATCTGGACCTACTGAAGTTGTACCATCGGCCATTAAAAATTCTGTATTTGTGCCATTTGGTATTTTAATTGAATTGGCAGTTACGTCTCCGTTAATGGTAGTGTTACCATTTTTCAACACAATCATCGCATCGCTTTTGTTGTTCTCATCGGCACCATTACCAATTACAAACAATCGATCTGCTGCATCATAACTATAGGTTGAGTTGGGTGTATAATCGGTATTATTAGTTCCAATAGAAGTTTCTGCAAATGATTTTGATGTTGTACGATTGCCCATTGCAGTGGTAAAATATCCACCAGCTGTAGTTGAAAATCCCATAGCGGTAGAAGCTACTCCATAAGCTATCGATTTTAGCCCCATTGCAGTTGCACAGCTAGCAGAAGCAATAGTTTCTCCACCCATAGCGGTTGTAGCTTCACTATAGGTTTTAGTGTATATTCCTGTTGCAGTTGAAGCATAGCCATTAGCAATAGTTCCATAACCCAAAGCGGTTGAATTTGTTCCATTGGCTATTCCTCCATTGGCTGATAATTTGCCGGATACTTTTGCGTTACCGACCACATCCAATTTTTCAGTTGGTGCATCAGTGCCAATACCTACATTACCAGAGTTAACGTTAGAAATATTATTAGGATCAGCTGCGGTTGTTTGAAACACAGAAGGTGCAGCCGCACTGCTACCCGCATACAAAGCATAAGGCACACTCATCATTTGCGTGGTGCCCATATCAGCAAAATTAGTTCCACCGGTTACGTCCAATTCTACCTGTGTAAATTTGGCTCCTGAACCCCAGTTTACATCGGCTAATGTTCCTGATGAAGTTCCACCACCAATGTTTACACTAAACAAACCCAATGCATCGGTAGTTACCGCATGGGTTTCTGAGTAAACAACAGCACCACTTGCGCTTCCGTCGTGTATGCTGAAACGCAAGGAGATGGGTTGGTTTTTAATAAGGTTGCCGGCATTGTTTCTTGCCACTGCCTGGTAAGGAATTCCCTGAGGCGCTTGTGCATTTGCCACTTGAATGGTTGTAATTACGATAAGTGTTAGTAACAGGTAGAACTTTTTCATTTTTTTTTGATTTTTGATTTATTTGAACTTTTTAAACTTCTTGAGTCTTTTTTTAAAAGAGACGCAAGAGTATATCAAAAAAAAAATGTGCACAAATAAATGGGGTGAAAGGGGTGAAGTTTGGGATGAAGGGGGCCCGAAGTGGGAAGTTGTTTGGTGTTTGGTGTTTCAAAAGATAAATGGGTTCAAAAGGTTGGATTAATTCTGAAAAGCGTTTGTCATTTGATGATTTGATGATGGGTTAATTTGGTGATGATTTGAAAATTTGGAGATGAGTTAATTTGGTAATGATGCTAACGGAAAGTTTATCGTAAGTCGGTCAGAGACCTTCGTATGCATCAATCAGCGAAGCGAATTAAACCGTTAAACCAATGAAATGATTTAAACCTTTCAACCAGCAAAGTTCTTATGAATATCTCGGAGACCTTCATAACTCAACTTCTCCCTTTGGGTGACCGAGGGGGCTCCATTTTCTCCAACAACTCCTGTTTCGACTTGGCAGTAATTGAGAATTTAGTTTCAAGAAGCGTAATCTGATCTGTTTCAATTTTTTTGATATAGGAATGATTAACTATCACCGAACGATTGATTCTTGTAAAATCATCTTCAGGCAGTTTCTGCAGCATTTCCGAAAGTGTTGACCTCGTTAGAAATGACTTTCCGGTAATGAGTTGTACGGAAACATAATTGTCATTGCTTTCGATAAATACAATATCGTTGATTTTCATATTGACATAATCATACCCGGATTTAATGATTATATTTTCTTTTCTTACTGTGTTGTCGTTGTTTTCATAATAGTTTGAAATGGCAATTTCTATCGAGGCAAATAAATCATCTTTTGTAAATGGTTTCAATAGATAGGCGTTGGGCTTTACTAATTTGGCCCGTTGCACTGTTGCGATATCGCTGTTCGCCGTTAAAAAAATAATAGGAAGGTTATAATTGGCTCTTACATATTCTGCTACATCAATTCCATCTTTTTGACCACCCAGATTAATATCAAGCAACAATAAATGCGGCTGCTCTTTTTCAATCATTTCCAATGCAGCTGCATAATTGGAAGCCGGTTCGGCTACTGAATAATTCAATTTTTTCAGTGTACTAATAATTGTCGCAGCTATAATCATCTCATCTTCTACAACAGCAATTTTTACTCTCTGCATAAACTTTATCTTTCTCTAATGAACAGTTCTTTTTTACATTCTTCGCACTGGTAGCGTTTGGTGTTTTTCAGATTACTATTGAAAACACCCAGCAGTTTTGACGAAAAAGATTTCGGCAACTCCTGCATCACGCCCTTGCATATCTTACATTCTAAGGTTGTTGCGGACTCTTTTTTTTCCGGTATTTGATTAATGTTGAACAGTGACACCTATCAAAGAAATAGTAAATATTTTAAATAAACAATTTTTTGGGACGAACCTGCCATTTTCAGGGATGAAGCATTTTTAGTTTTCCATTTTCCTGATGCTGCTGTCTTTGAATTGAATGATGAATTTGCTGCCTTTTTCAAAAACATACTCGGCCTTTCCCGAAAGTTGCTTTGCCAATCCGCCAATCAAATTGATGCCAAGTGTTTTTGCATGGTTGAAGTCTTGAACTTCTTTAATGCCGGGTCCATTATCGTGATAAGTCATTATATATTTCCCTTTTTCCTTTTCAACTAAGGAAATATCAACTATGGCATTTTTCTGATTTGCAAAAGCATATTTATAAGAATTGGTCAGTAGTTCGTTTACGATCAACCCTAAAGGCACCGCGGTGTCAATATCAATGTATGATTCATCAAGATTTAAAGTCAACGCAATTTTTCTATTTTCGTTTTCATACAATTCTGAAACCTGACCGAAAAGATCACGTAAAAAGGATTTGAATTCGATATTGCCAAGATCTTTGTTCTGATATAAATTTTGATGAATTAATGCAATGCTGCTGACACGACTTTGACCTTCATTGAATGCATCTATGACATGCTGGTCTTTCAATTCTTCTTTTTGCAATTGCAACAAACCGGTGATGACCTGCAAATTGTTTTTCACTCGGTGATGTATTTCTTTCAATAACATTTCTCTTTCCTCCAATGCTTCGGATAAACTGTTGGTTCTTTTTTGAACAAGCGACTCTAGTCTTGATTTGTCTTTTTCCAGTTTGTTCACTCGCAACAAGTAAATCAGCATAAAAAAGAATATCAAAATAAAAAACATGGAAACATAAAACCAGGTTTTCAGATAAAAAGGTTTTAATACAGTTACAGGAATCAGTATCTCTTGCGTATTCCAATTTCCCGATTCCAGCTGTGCTTTGATATGCAACTTCAATATACCATAAGGCAAACCGCTTATACGAATCACCTCTTCATTCAGATAGTTCCAGTCATTATCCATACCATCAATCCGATATGCATAACGATGTGGACGGTTTTGATAATCCAGTAATGAAAAAGATACGGATAAGAATTTATCTCCCACATTCAATACGATTTTTTTTTGGTCTCTCAGTTCTTTTGATATATCTACAATGGTATCATTTGCAGAAGAAAACTTTGATATGCCAACCATTTGAAAGGAAACAAATGTTTCTTTTATATTGGCATTCAATTTTACAGGATCAAAAAGATCGATGCCGTTCTGTCCTCCAAAATACATCCAACCCTGAGCGTCTTTAAAAGAAGAAATACGATTAAATTCAGCATTGGCAAGACCATCTTTTGTATGGTATATTTTTGTAGAATAGTTTTTTGTATTGAATTTCACCAAGCCACCATAACTGCTGATCCACAAATTATTGTTATTGTCTTCTTCAATGCGGTATAAGATATTGTCGGGTAATCCGTTTTCTACAGTAAACTTTTTGAAATTTTCGGCTGCCATTGGATGTGGTTTATTCCAGTTCCATCTGATTAGTCCTTCTCCGTTCATCGCCAGCCAGGCAATACCTTCATGGTCTTCATAAAAATCATATATACCTGTAAAGGGTAGACGCTTATCTGCTTGCTGCTGCTCTTTACCATAATAATCATAAACAACACATTGATTATTGATAAAATAAATACCATTTCCCGCCACAGCAATACATCCTTTTGCTTTTGTTTTAATGAATCGATACACATTCTGCGGCTGAGGAATGTTTTTTTGAGCATAGCTGATAACATCTATCTTGCCTGTTCGAATATTATTTTTCACAATATTTGAGCCGCCGCCAATTAAAAACAAACTGTCAGAAAAATCACTAAGAGACCAGATGTCTTTGATATCTGAATAATGTATTGTCTTTTTTAATTTGCCGGTAGCAGGATCACAAATAGACAGTGGATTACCAGCAATATAAAGCAGGTCGTTTTTTTTCAAAATGTTTGTGCCACTTATATTTTTAAAGCTTTTTTCTTCTTTATCTTTTAACATTAATCCAAAGTTTACCATGGCAAATATTTTTTTATCCCCCGGTTGATTGTGTTCAACGTAAATGGACCTTACTGCAGTGTTGATAAACGGATTAATTTGACTGTTGGAAAAAACATGTTCGAATTGATTTTGTCTGATATTTACCTGATAAACCCCTTTTTCGGTACAAAACCAATAATTGCCTACACGGTCTTTGCAATAGTTACACACGGCAAAGTCCAATCCCATCTTTTGACGTGCCGATTTATAAATTTCTATCCATTGATTATCTGCAAATAAATAATAACTGTTTTGGAAAGATTTGAACAATTGAGTTTGACCATAAAAATATACAGGAACAAGATTTTCTTTTTCTACTATTGTTGTTATAACTATTTTATCTTTCTTTCCAGATGAATCCATAACAAACATTGCTTTCGCAATTTCATCAAACAATACAAATTGTTTTTTAGCAGTGATGGATAAAGGATGAATAGATGCATCATCAATTAATATGGTTGTATCAGAGAAAATACAATAGAATTGATTGG
>CALQJH020000082.1 GCA_943330835.2 Candidatus Kuenenia stuttgartensis | reverse complement strand
GTATTCACGTATTCTGTCAAATACAATAACAGTATCATTCATAGAGAAACCAATTACAGTTAATATCGCAGCGATAAAATGCTGATCGATTTCTAATGGGAAAGGAACGATGTCTTTGAAAAAAGAGAATACTGCTAACGTAACCAATACGTCATGCAACAAGGTTAAGATAGTACCAGCAGAATATCTCCAATCACGGAAACGTGCAAAGATGTACAAGAAGATAATCAACATCGCGAAGATCGTAGCTTTGTAGGCACCACTTTTAATGTCATCTGAAATGCTAGGTTGAACAGTAGTTGAACTTTGTACATTGTTGCTGATGAATTCCTGGTAAGTGATATTAGCAGGTAAAACAGATTTCATTCCTTCCATTAATTTGGCTTGCACCAAACTATCTACATTCTCCTGTCCTTTTAAATAAGCGGTAGTGATGTTGATGTGTTTGCCATCTTCTCCTACAGTTTTAAGCGTGATATTATCTCCATCTAATGCTTTCTTTAAATTATCTCTGAATGCATTAGTTGCTTCTACTTTCTTGTCAAAAACAATAGTGTAACTACGTCCTCCTTTAAATTCTACTCCTTCATGGAAGCCATTAAAGAAAGAAGCGACACCAGCCAAAAGTACAAATGCAGAAATTACGTATGCTACCTTTCTGTATTCAATAAATTTATAGTTAGCATGTTTGAATACTCTTTTAGAAATAGCGGTGAAGTAATTGAAATGGCGTTGTTTGTTAGTCCAAACTTCTGTAATCAATCTCGAGAATAATATTCCACAGAATAAAGATAAAAGGATACCAATAATCTGTGTAGTTGCAAATCCAAGCACTGGTCCTAATCCAAAGTAAGCAAGGATAATAGCGGTTAATAATGAAGTAACGTGAGCATCAATAACGGGAGCGAGTGAACGCTTATAACCATCATTAACTGATTGTTGGTATGATTTGCCTTTTGATAATTCTTCTTTAATTCTCTCGAAGATAATTACGTTCGTATCTACAGCCATACCGATGGTTAATACTAAACCAGCAATACCTGCAGCTGTTAATGTGAATCCAAGAGCGGTTAATACTCCAATGGTGAATAGCAAGTTAAATACCAATGCAATGTTAGCCACCCATCCGCCTGTATTATAGTAAACTAGCATTAATAAAAAGATAACAGAGAATGCAATCAGGAAAGCCATCATGCCACCGTGAACGGCTTCTTTACCAAGTGTAGGTCCAACAACTTGTTCTGCAACAATCTTAGCCGGAGCATCAAGTTTACCTGATTTCAAAATGTTAGCTAAATCCTGCGCTTCTTCAACACTAAATTTTCCAGAGATTTCTGAGTTGCCACCTTCAATAGCACCATTTACATTTGGCGCACTATAAACGATATCATCCAAAACGATAGCGATAGGTCTGCCTACATTTTTTCCAGTCATTTTAGCCCATATTTTTGCTCCGGTACTAGTCATCACCATTTTGATGGCAGGCTTACCTGATTCATCAAAATCTTGTCTGGCTTCTTCAACACCATCACCTTCTAATGTAGCTTTTTCAGATCCTAAATTTGTTTTGATAGCATAAAGTGGAAAGTAGCGTAAGTTACCCTTTGCACTTTTTTCTTCAATACCAAATAAGAATTTCACATTTGCAGGAAGTGCATTTTTTACAACATCGTTATTGATATAGCTAAAAAAAGTTGCGGTATCCTGAATGGCAATATTTCCAATTGCTGCTGCAAAAAAACTTTTGCCATTGTTGTCTTTTTGTACGTCAATCGGATTGATAACTTTAAAGAAAGGGTTTACGTTTTTCTTTGCTAAGCTGGTGTCTTTTGATTTTGCTGAATCTCCTGCAACTACACCATTTAGATAACTTTGCAAATTTTCATCCGCAACTTTTAAAGAATTGGCTAATTCATCAATTTGGTATACTTCCCAGAATTGAAGATTTGCAGATGACTGAAGGAATTTACGAACTCTTTCAGGATCGTTAACCCCGGCAAGTTCTACGTTGATAACACCTTTATTCTCATCCAAATTAATATTAGGTTGAGCTACACCAAATTTATCAATACGCTTTACAAGAATTTTGTAAGTTTGGTTGATAGCGCCTTTTGCGATTTTTCTTATTACTGTAATAACAACATTATCGTTGTCATTTATTTTAACTTCTTTTGAAGGTCCAGCAAAAATGGAAGATAATTTATTAGCGCCATTTTGTTTAATATAAGCATCACTAAACAAAGTGATGTAATCAGATTCGCTGCTTGATTTCTGAGCAGTAGCCGTTCTTAATGCACTAAGTAATTGAGGATCGCGTGGATTGTTGCTTAAAGATCTGATCATGCCTTCAAGACTTACATCCATAGTTACACTCATACCACCTTGTAAATCCAAACCGAGGTTCAATTCGTTTTCTTTACATTTCTGATAAGTTGTACCAAGATAAATATCTTTATCTCTTGTGCTATCAAGGATTCTATTTGTTTTAACTTTTATTAAGGCTTCTTTTTCTTCAGGAGATAAATTACTGGATTGTTTTGTAACAATTCGCTCTGCCTGAGCTCTTACATCTTTTTCGTAGCTACGAACTGCCCAAGTATAAGACAATTCCCATAGAGAAATCACAATTAATGCAATCGTGAAGAACCAAACTAAGCCTTTAAGTTTCATGTTTTATTTTTTTCAGTTTAACACATACAATACAACAATAACTAATTAACGCCATCTTTTTTATTTGTTTTGGCAGTTAATTAATTAATAAAATTTTAAGGTTGCAAAGATAAGGGAAAAAGCCTTTGTTCAAAATCGAATCTTGATTTGATGTTAAAAGGCGTTTAAATTGCTCTTTTATAAAGAGATATACATTAAATAAAATAATTCTTTAGCTGCTATTTCAATTGCGAGAATTCCTTTTCATATTAGACCATATTTAATTTCGAATCAATTAATAAACAATACATTATTAAGAAAAGAGGAGTTTAATTAAATGTATAATGCCATCCTCACTGAAATCTACTTATTTTCAAGTTTATAATTAGTGTTAGTTTTGCGCATATTAAATATTAATTTATGGAATTATCATCGTTATTGTCCCGCTTCAATGAACCAGAAACGCTTAAAATGGCAAAATTGGGAAGAGAGTTGAGGGCAAAAGGTGTAGATATCACAGATCTTAGTCTTGGAGAACCCGATTTTGATACGCCTGATCATATCAAAGAAGCTGCAAAAAAAGCAATTGATGATAATTTTAGTCATTATACGCCAGTTTCGGGCTATTTGGATTTGCGTCAGGCCGTTTGTGAAAAACTATCGAGAGATAATGGATTAATATACCTGCCCGAGCAAATAGTGGTAAGTACTGGAGCCAAACAAAGTATTGCTAATACTGTTTTGGCTATTGTAGATGCAGGCGATGAAGTTATTATTCCAACTCCTTACTGGGTAACCTATAGTGAAATTGTGAAGCTGGCCGGTGGTAAACCTATTTTGGTTAAAACCAGTTTTGAAAATGATTATAAAATAACTCCTTCAGAACTGGAAGCCAGCATTACGGAGCGAACAAAACTCTTTATGTTTTCTTCTCCATGTAATCCTACCGGTTCAGTATATACGAAAGTTGAGCTGCAGCATCTGGCAGTTGTTTTCGAAAAGCAACCCAACGTTTTTATCATGAGCGATGAGATTTATGAATATATTAATTATGTGGGTAAGCATGAAAGTATAGCTCAATTTGATTCCATAAAGGAAAGAGTAATTGTAATTAATGGGTTGAGTAAAGGATACGCAATGACAGGGTGGAGGGTAGGATATATTGCGGCACCAGTTTTGATCGCAAAAGCATGTGAGAAAATACAAGGCCAATTTACCAGCGCTACAAATGCTATTGCACAAAGAGCTGCAATAACTGCATTATTGAGTGATCTTAAGCCTACTCACGAAATGGTGACTGCTTTTAAATCTCGTCGTGAAAAAGTAATGGAATTGATAAGAGATATTCCTCATGTTATTTGCAGTGAACCTCCAGGGGCATTCTATATATTTCCAGATGTGAAATTTTACTTCGGTAAGAAAACGCCAACTGGAATAATGATAAATAATGCAGATGAACTTTGTATGTATTTGCTAAATGAAGCTCATGTATCAACCGTTACTGGCAGTGCTTTTGGCGAACCTGCTTGCATAAGATTATCATTCGCAAACAGTATTGAAAATATTATAAAAGGAATGGCGAAATTAAAAGCTGCTTTATTGAATTTAAGTTAATTCTTTTTTTTATGAACAGCTTTTTCCATAAGTAAATGGTGTAATGCGAGGACTTGAGGAATTAGCAGTTCTTTGTCATCATTCATGATTACGTAGTCACATCTTTTAATTTTAGCTTCTTCATTCATTTGGCTTTTTATCCGGGCCTCAACTTGTTCTCTTGTAATAGCATCTCTGTTTATAATTCTGTTAATCCTCGTTTCTTCAGGAGCCGTTACACCAATAATAAAATCGAGTTTTTTTTCAGCATGACTTTCAAAAATCAATGCAGCTTCTTTTATGCAATATGAAGTAGTTTGCCCATTCATCCATGTAGCAGCATCAGCTATCGTAGAAGGGTGTACGATGTTGTTTAATACATCTCGTTTTGTAGCATCTGAAAATATTTGAGAAGAAATGTAGGATTTATTAAGTAATCCGTTTGAATAACTATCTTCTCCAAATGCAGCTTTAATTTCAGCAATCAGATTAGTGTCCTCATTCATCAATTGCCTGGCCTTTACATCCGCATAATAAACAGGAATTCCCAATACTTCAAATATTGCAGCAACAGTGGATTTGCCACTGCCAATACCTCCTGTTATACCGATTTTAAGCATATGCTTTGGGGTGATTGGTTAATCAGTTGGATAGTTGGTTAGTTGATTGATGCCTATTCAATTAACTAACCAACCAATTAACTAATCAACCAATTCTACTTATTTCTTTTCCTCCGTAACAACCTTATTTATATTCGCCGTCCATTCCATACTGATGGCGCTTTTTTCGATTTTGATATAGCTGCCAGGGCTTGTTTCCAGGCTCAATGTTGCATCATCATTTACCTTATTGATCGTGCCATGAATACCTGCAATCGTTACAATTTTATCGCCTTTTTGTAAGTCTGTAATGAATTGCTTTTGTTGTTTAGCTTTTTTAGCTTGAGGGCGAATCATGAAAAAGTAAAATACTAAAATCATCATCACCATAATGATTAATGTAGAACTGCTTCCGCCTGGTTGTGCCTGTAATAAAATGTTTAATAGTTGCATGTTGATTTTTTGATTTTAAATTTTAAATTATTCAGTTTTCCCGATTACTGTTCCTTTCAAAATCAGTATGGGGAATTCTGGTTGCGCATTAGATGTTATGGTTATAGATTTGTGTGCCTCACCTGGTCTGTGATCGCTATTGAATTTCACTTTGATGAATCCTAGTTCTCCCGGAGCAATAGGGTGCTCTGGTTTCTCAGGAACAGTACAACCACAACTGGCAAGGGCTTCATAAATAACTAAAGGATTTTTGCCAGTGTTTTTAAATCGATAATTGTATGTTACAAATTCGCCCTCTTTCACTTTGTTGAAATCATAAATGGTGTCTATGAATAGTGCTGTTGTAGGGGAATCAACTTTTT
The DNA here is from genome assembly GCA_943330835.2 of Candidatus Kuenenia stuttgartensis. The sequence goes on along the minus strand of CALQJH020000082.1, from coordinate 2,491 downwards.
TTTGTACTGCTGTAGAAGATGTTTTTGGATGTGCATCTTTTTTTCTGATATCACAACTATATAAAAAAAACAAAGTGCAAATTGCAGGAAATATTATTCTTTTCATTTCAGCGAGTAATTATAAAGTACTGTTTTTAAATGTTTTCTTTTGGATTTTATCTTCTGCCGTTAGTTCTTTATGAATATTATCTAATAAGCCGTTTACAAATTGTCCACTTTGTGCAGTACTGTAATCTTTAGCCAGGTCAATATATTCATTGATGGTTACTTTGGTGGGAATCGTTTCAAAGTAAAGGAATTCACATACGCCCATTTGTAAAATAATAAGATCCAGTGCGGCAATACGATCGGCATCCCAGTTTTTTAATTTTGGTTTAATTAATTCCAGTGTAAAAGGTTCTTTTTCCAAAACTGTACTTAATAAGCCAGTAGCAAAATCCCATTTCTCTTTACTTAAAATAGAACTGAACGCGTTATTGATGGGCTTGTTGAAATAATTCGTGACTAATGTTGCCATTAATTCCGCATCGTCATCCCAGTTGATAAAGAGCTCTTCAATATGACTTATAAAATCTTCGTTAGGTAAAAGCAGATTCGTAAAAATAAATTCTAGTATTTTTTTTTCTGATTTCTTTTCTCTTGATTGCTCCTCGATATAATCCTTATACTTCTCCGTTACAACCAGTTCTTTGTAAGTTTTTTTCAGTAAGTCTTGATTGAGCAGGTGTTCCAATTTCGCATCTTGTACAACTTTCGAGAAGGACTTATCTTCTATTAATTTCCATAAGATATCATTGCCGGATATTTTTGTATTAATATTCAAATCTACGGCAGTGGGTAAATGTTTACTCGCTTTTTGAAGGGCATCTCTTTCAGCATATCTGGCTACTTCTGTTACAAAGTAAATTAAGTAAGCAAATAGATTTTTACTTTGAACTATTTTAGCATTAAGAATGCCTTCAGCTTCGCCTGGTTTGGCATCTCCGCTCATGCTATCAATCGAATACAAAGTTTGCATCACTTTTACCCTAATATTTCTTCTACTAATCATTCCCGATGGGCTTTATTTATTGAGCGCAAATTTAAGGATTTATAAGTTGAAAGGTGATTTATTTGTGAATTTATGATTTAGTAGTCTTTGTAACTCCTGTTTACTGCCAAAATTCCCCAATCATACAACAAGCCAACTAAAACCAACCAATCAACAATTTAACCAATCATATAGCCAACCAATCAACTAATAATCCCCTCACCAAATTTCCAAATTAACATTATATTTGCGCCATGACAATAGAACATTTAAAGGCTATGAGAGACCGTGTGTTGGTTTTGAGGAGGTTTCTTTGACGTCGCTAACAGAGAAGCAAAAATAAATAACGATAAACAACTTTCACTTTCACCCGGATTCTGGGATGACAACGTACGTGCTACAGCTATTCTTAAGGAAATAAAAATTAATGAATATTGGAGTAAAATGTTTTACGATGTACAAGCATCTGTAGAGGATTTTGCTGTATTATTTGAATACTGGAAAGAAGGAGAAGCTGTTGAAGAGGAAGTTAAAGACGCCTATAAAAATGCAAATCTAGCAATTGAAGAAGCGGAATTTAAAAGTACGCTTAATGATCCAACGGATGCCTTGCCTGCAGTTTTACAAATCAATAGTGGTGCTGGTGGTACAGAAAGCCAGGATTGGGCAGAGATGCTCGCTCGCATGTATCGTATGTATGGTGAAAAACAAGGTTGGTCTGTATCTGAATTAGACTGGCAATGGGGAGACGGCGCAGGAATAAAGACTTGTACCTTTCAATTTGACGGACCTTTTTCATACGGATTTTTGAAAGCAGAAAGTGGGGTTCACCGCTTGGTTAGAATATCTCCATTTGATAGCAATGCCCGCAGACACACTTCTTTTGCCAGCATTTATGTATATCCGTTAATTGATGATACTATTGAAATTGCCGTAAATCCTGCGGATGTAGAATGGGCTTTTTTCAGGAGTGGAGGAAGTGGTGGACAAAATGTAAATAAAGTAGAAACAGCAGTTAGACTAACGCATAAGCCTAGCGGAATAATCGTTGAATGCCAGCAAGCCCGTACGCAAGGAGAGACTAGAGATAAGGCGATGTCGATGTTGAAGAGCCGATTATATGAAGAAGAAATGCGTAAAAGACAGGAAGTGTTGGATTCTAAGAATGCATCAAAAAAGAAAATAGAATGGGGTTCTCAAATTCGCTCTTATGTATTTCATCCCTATAAAATGATTAAAGACCATCGAACAGATTTTGAAGTTGGTAATGTTGGTCCAGTTATGGATGGGGAGTTGGATGGTTTTATTAAAGCTTATTTGATGAGTGAGAAAGATGCGGGTTAGTTGATTAGTTGTTTGGTTGATTGGTTGATTAGTGGAGAGTAGAATCGGGAATTAATTTTGAACTTTTAATTTACAGATTTTTTACCGCTGAGAAATAAGTTCGCTGAGGTTTGCTTG
>CALQJH020000081.1 GCA_943330835.2 Candidatus Kuenenia stuttgartensis | reverse complement strand
TATTCATCTTCATTAAAGAAAAAATCTTCCTGACTAGGGTAATCTGGCCAAATATCTTCAAGGCTTTCATAGATTTCGCCTTCGTCATCCAATTCCTGAAGGTTTTCAATAACTTCAATAGGAGCGCCACTACGAATACTATAATCTATCAATTCATCTTTGCTTGCAGGCCATGGAGCGTCTTCCAAGTGCGAGGCTAATTCAAGTGTCCAGAACATTTTCTTATGGGGTTTATTTTTGCAAATGTAGAGGTTACTGCGAAATTACCAAAAGTGTTTTTTAAACCCTGTTCATTTTCTTTAATTTATTAACACTTTAAGACGATAAATTGTTATTTTTATCTTATGTTAAAAGCAAGAGGCATTCAAAAGAAATATGGGAATATTGAAGTGCTGAGAGGTGTAGATTTGGAAATCCAAAAGGGAGAAATTGTCAGTATAATAGGTGCTTCAGGGGCTGGCAAAAGTACCTTGCTCCACATTTTAGGTACTTTGGACCTGCCTGATCATGGGTCTATTATTATGAATGGTGAAAATATCGGGATCCTCAAAGGAAAAAAGCTAGCCGCCTTCAGAAATATTCATATCGGCTTCGTTTTTCAATTTCACCATTTACTTCCGGAGTTTACAGCGCTTGAAAATGTTTGTATCCCAGGCTGGATAGGCGGAAAAAATAAAATAGCTACAGAGAAAAGAGCAAAAGAGCTACTGGATTATTTGGGTTTAAATCAAAGATTAGAAAATAAACCAGGGCAACTATCCGGTGGAGAACAACAAAGAGTGGCAGTTGCGAGAGCTTTAATTAATAATCCTTCCATCATAATGGCTGATGAGCCGACAGGTAATTTGGATTCTGCAAATGCTCATGATTTACATCAGCTTTTTATTAATCTTAGAGATGAGTTTCATCAAACCTTTCTAATTGTAACACACAATGAAGATTTAGCAAAGAAAAGTGATCGTATACTTCAAATGAAAGATGGGATGATGATAGGGTAACGAGTTGGCTGGTTGATTTGGGGTTGGGGACGATAAGATTATTCGCTTAATAATAATTTTATTCTTGCTGCAACTTTTTCTGCGTTGGGAAGCATTGCATTTTCAAGTATCATGTTCATGGGAACTGCAGGCAAATTCAATGCCCCTAATACTTCCACTGGAGCATCCAGGTATTTGAAGCATGCATTTGCAATTCTTCCTGATAAAGCCTCTGCAAATGAATTATTTTGTTGTTCTTCTGTAACGATCAAACACTTGCTGTGTAATTTGACTCTTTCAAAAATTAAGGCCTCATCCAAAGGGTATAAAGTTCTGAGATCAATAATCTCAACTTGGTTGTTGAATTTTTTCGCAGCTGCTTTGGACCAATACACACCCATGCCATATGTAATGATGCAACAGCTTTCTCCATTTTCAATGGCTTCCTCATTTGCAGTTAATGCAATTGCAGCCTTGCCTAATGGGATAATATAATCTCTATCTGGTTCGATGTTTTTTGCTTCTTCAGTGCCTGGAACTTTGCTCCAGTAAAGACCTTTGTGTTCCAGCATTACAACAGGATTAGGGTCTAAAAAAGCTGCTTTCATTAACCCCTTCATATCTGCGGCATTTGAGGGGTAGACAATCTTTATTCCTTTAATCGTCAATAAAGTACTCTCTATACTTCCACTATGATATGGTCCACCACCACCATAAGCTCCAATGGGAACTCTGATTAAAGTTTGGATAGGGAATTTTCCACAACTTAAATAACAACTCTTGGAAATTTCAGTTACCAATTGATTGAACCCCGGGTAGATGTAATCTGCAAATTGAACTTCAACAATTGGTTTTACGCCAACTGCGCTCATTCCAACAGTTGAGCCAATGATATAGGCTTCTTGTATGGCAGTATTAAAAACCCTATGATCGCCAAACTGTTCTGCTAATGTAGCGGCTTCTCTAAAAACTCCGCCTAATCTTCTTCCTACATCTTGGCCGTATAAAATAGCTTCAGGAAAGTCTTCCATTATTTCCCGAATAGCAAATAATGCCGCATCTACCATTAATATTTTTTCTTTGTTATCAGGACTTCTGTTCCCTTTTTCATTGATAACAGGTGTTTGCACAAACACATTATCTTCAACATGATGTGGATCTGGTTCTGCTGCATTAGTAGCATCGGTAAAATCTTTTGTTACTTTATCGATGGCTTCTTTTTCTATAGCAAGAAGTTCGTTTTCACTAATGCCTGATGCCGATAGTTTTTTCCTTAATAGTGGGGTAGGATCATTTTTGAAAGCGGAAGATAATTCTTCCTCTTGTCTGTAAAAATCTTTTCTCACTCCACTGGTATGATGGCCAAGTAATGGCACTTTAGCATGTACAAGCCATGGTTGTCTTTTTTCTCTTACTTCATCTATAACTTTTTTCATGGTTTGGTAGGATTCCGAAAAGTCACTACCGTCTATGCTTACACGATTGATGCCTTTAAAGCCTTCTACAAAAGCATAGGCATTTGATGTTCTTGCTTCTGCTGAAGTCACACTGATTCCCCAGTCATTGTCTTGAACGAGATAAATAATGGGAAGTTGATGTAATGCAGCAAATTGAAAGGCTTCGCTTACTTCTCCTTCAGTAACAGAAGCATCTCCTAAAGAACAAATGACTACTGGTGAAAAAGATGCAGTTGCAGAAGCTTGTTTTATTTTTTCTAAGTATTGAATTCCCTGAGCAATGCCTGTGGTAGGAATAGCCTGCATCCCAGTAGCGCTGCTTTGATGTATAATGGTAGGCTTATCAGCACCGCGATAATTGGGATGATTGTAATATTCTTTACCTCCTGTGAAAATATCATCAGCTTTTGCCAACAATTGCAACATTAATTGATAAGGAGTAAAACCTAATCCAAGCATAATGCTTTCATCACGATAATAAGGGCTTACAAAATCGCAGGGTAAAAGATTAAATGCAGTTGCTAATTGAATTGCTTCATGTCCGCGAGAAGTACTATGAACATATTTACAAATGCTTCTATTAGCTTCATAAGTATCTGCCATAGCTTTCGCCGTATACATGAGGCGATACGCATTGATCAGAATATTTAGAGAAGGTGATGACATGTATAAAATTGCTTTAATAAAAGGGAAGTAAACTTTTATTAAAGCGGGTTATTTCATTTTGAATGATTCCATAAACTTAGTAGTAAAATTCCCTTTTCTAAAGTCTTCATTTTGCATCAATTGTAAATGAAAGGGGATGGTTGTTTTAATGCCCTCAATTACATATTCGCTTAATGCTCTGTGCATGGTGTTAATAGCCTCTTCCCTGGTTTGAGCTACAGCTATAAGTTTTGCAATCATGCTATCATAGTAAGGAGGGATTACATAGCCAGCATAAACGTGACTATCAACACGAACACCATGTCCGCCTGGGGTATGCAGCACCGTTATTTTACCCGGGCTTGGTCTGAAATCATTGTAGGGATCTTCGGCATTGATTCTGCATTCAATAGCATGCATCTTAGGGAAATAGGAATCTCCAGAAATTTTTTCTCCTGCAGCAATTTTGATTTGTTCTTTTATAAGATCGTAATTGATTACTTCTTCCGTTACGCAATGTTCTACTTGAATACGCGTATTCATTTCCATAAAATAGAAGTTGCGGTGTTTATCTACAAGGAATTCTATGGTACCTACACTTTCGTAATTAATTGCTTTAGCAGCTTTAATGGCAGCGTCTCCCATTCTTTGACGGAGATCATCTGTCATAAATGGGGAAGGAGATTCTTCCACTAATTTTTGATGTCTACGTTGGATGGAACAATCGCGTTCGCTGAGATGACAAACCGTTCCAAACTGATCACCTGCTACTTGAATTTCAATATGTCGTGGTTCTTCTACAAATTTTTCCATGTAGATGCCATCATTCTTGAAAGATGCTGCAGCTTCCGTTTTGGCTGCTTCAAATGCTTTTTCAATTTCACTTTCCTGAAAAACCACACGCATTCCTTTACCACCACCACCAGCAGTGGCTTTTAATATTACGGGATAGCCAATTTCTTTTGCAGATTTTTTTGCATGGGCAACACCTTCCAATAATCCTTCAACTCCAGGTACTACAGGAACGCCTGCTTTTATCATGGTTTCCTTTGCAGTAACTTTATCTCCCATGGAGTTGATCATCTCAGGAGTTGGTCCAATAAATTTAATTCCATGATCGCCACAAATCTTTGCAAACTTGCTGTTCTCAGCCAAGAAACCATAACCTGGATGTATAGCATCTGCATTGGTGATTTCAGCAGCTGCCATGATGTGTGGAATATTCAGATAGCTTTCTAAGCTCGATGGTTTACCGATGCAAACTGCTTCATCAGCAAATTTTACATGAAGACTATCTTTATCTGCTGTAGAATAAACGGCAACAGTTTTGATACCCATTTCTCTACAAGTTCTAATTACACGAAGTGCAATTTCACCTCTGTTTGCAATTAATATTTTTTTAAACATATCTATTAGAATGTAAAATGTAAAAGAAAACTATATTACTATTGAACTTTATGTATCAGCTTAAGCTGGATCTACTAAGAATAAAGGCTGGTCATACTCAACAGGGCTGGCGTCTTCAACCAGAACTTTCACAATTCTACCTTTTACTTCACTTTCTATTTCATTAAATAGTTTCATAGCTTCAATAATACAAACTACTTTTCCTGGAGTAATAACTTCATCCACATTGGCAAAAATAGGTTTACCTGGCCCTGCCTGACGATAGAACGTACCAATCATTGGACTTTTTATCGTTACATAATGGTCTGTTTTGGAATCGTTTTTAGTTGGTTCCTGAGTTGTAGCTGCCGTTACAGGCGAAGCAGAAGGTGCAGGTGCAGCCATTTGAGGATAAGAGGGGCCACTACTTGCGATAATATTTTGAACAGGATCGTTTTTTTGTTTTATGGTAATTTTTTTTCCATCTTCTTCAATAGTGATTTCTCCAATTGAGGTTTTGTTAATTAGCTTTACAAGCTCTTGAATTTGTTTGATGTCCATGATGAAAATTTGAATGAAATAATTAAGTAACTCAAATCGAGCCGCTAAGTTAGGAAATCTCCACTACAACGTTTAAGTAATTCAAACAATTTCTTTAAAAATGGCACAAAATCAATCAAAAATGGCGATAAATGACTAGATTTTACTCAAAATTGTTTAAAATCCTTGGTTTTCTAAAAAGCAAAAGGACCGAATAAATCGATCCTTTGTATAAAAAATTTTAGTAAAAAGCATTATTTCACACGCTCCACGTATTCACCTGTTTTGGTATTCACTCTGATCATTTCACCTTCATTTACAAAAAGTGGGACGTTTACAGTAGCGCCTGTTTCTACAGTTGCAGGTTTAAGTGTTCTTGTAGCAGTGTCACCTTTCATGCCTGGTTCGCTATAGGTAACCAAAAGAACGATTTTGTCTGGTAATTCAACACCCATTGGCATATCGGTCTCTCCATTAATCAAAACAGAAACTTCCTGTCCATCTTTAAGAAATGCCGGAGCATCAATCATAGATTCAGCAACTGTTATTTGTTCGAAAGTTTCGGTGTCCATGAAGCTATATCCGGTATCATCTTTATATAAATATTGGTAAGCTTTTTTCTCCACTCTAACTGGGAAAACGGTTTCTCCACTATTCCAGGTCACTTCAATCGTACGGGAATTATCAACGCCTTTTAATTTCGCCCATACTTTTGCTGCTGCACGTGCAGTCTTGTTTTGTCCGAATTCGATTACTGTGTAAAGGTTGTTGTCTATTTTTAGAATCAAACCTGAGCGCATATCTGCTGTTGTTGCCATAATAATATTAATTATACTTTTATTAGAATGACGCAAAAGTAATGAACTATGTGTAAAGTCTAAAAAATTGTATGGGTTAGTGGCTTTTTTATTAATTAGCACTAGATTTCTTGATAAATTTGTAGATTTACGAAAAAAATGACAGTGAAAAAGTTAATTACTCTTATTGCCGTAAGTATTTTCTGCTTAAACACGTTTGCTCAGGACAAAACCGCGGATGTTTCATCTGAAAAATCTACGCTTATTCTGCCTAAGTTTAAGATCATGAATATTGTAGATAGCGTAAAGTTCACAGAGGAGAATTTAGTAAAAAAGAAAAAGACAATATTCATCTACTTCGGTGCAGATTGTGGCCATTGTACCTATTTCGCAAAAAAAATGATGGATAGTTTGAGTTTGTTTGAAAACACTCAAATCATCATGGTGTCATCATCTGAATTTTCTCATATCAAAAAATTCTCTGACGATGCCAAATTGAGTTCATGCCCTTTTATCACTGTTGGAAGAGATGGCGATTATTTTTTTATGACGCATTTTGAAATAAGGCAATTTCCAACTGCTATTGTTTATGACAAAAAAGGAAAACTTCTGAAAAGATTTGAAAGTGAAATCAGTATTGCAGATCTTGCAAATGACAAAAAGTAGTGATTTTCTTTAAACATTTTAGCTGATTACTTTACATCGTAGCTGTTTACATTTAACTTTGCGTGCAAAATAATTATCTCTTTATTTATAAATCAATATTATGAAAGTAACTGTAGTAGGAGCTGGTGCGGTAGGCGCCACATGTGCCGACAATATCGCCCGCAAACAACTTTGCGATGAATTGGTAATCCTTGATATTAAAGAAGGTGTTGCAGAAGGGAAAGCAATGGATTTGATGCAAACGGCACAAATCGAAGGGTTCGATACCAAAATCATTGGTAGTACTAATGATTATTCAAAAACAGCCGGAAGCACTGTTGCGGTAATTACATCAGGCATTCCACGTAAGCCAGGTATGACACGCGAGGAGCTGATCGGCATTAATGCGGGAATCGTAAAAACTGTTACGGAGAATTTAATAAAGTATTCTCCAGATGTTATTGTTATTGTTATCAGTAATCCAATGGATACTATGACTTACTTGGCATTAAAATCAAGCGGCTTGCCTAAAAATAGAATCATTGGTATGGGCGGAATGCTGGATAGTGCTCGTTTTCGTTATTTCTTGAGCCAGGCGATGCATTGTTCTCCTAATGATTTACAAGCGATGGTTGTTGGTGGGCATGGCGATACCACAATGATTCCTTTAACCAGATTGGCTACGTATTGTGGAACTCCCGTTGCTCAATATTTAGATGCTGAAACCTTGAAAAAAGTAGCTGCGGATACAATGGTTGGCGGTGCAACATTAACAGGGTTATTAGGCACATCAGCTTGGTATGCTCCGGGGGCAGCAGGTGCAGCAGTGGTTGAAGCTATTGTAAGAGATGAAAAGAAAATGATGACTTGCTGTGTTTCTTTGGAAGGCGAATATGGAATGAATGACATCTGTTTAGGCGTTCCCGTTATCATTGGCAAAAATGGCTGGGAAAAAATTATTGATTACAAATTGAACGAAGAAGAAACTGCTGCTATGCATAAAAGCGCAGAAGCAGTTAGAAACATGAATAGTGTTTTAGCGACACTTTCTTTATAAGTAGTTTGCTGTTATTGGGAATTTGGTATTTATTCAAAAATCAAATTCCCAATTTTTTAATTTACCCCTTCAACAAGCATTTCTTTGTTGACTTTCTGAACCAACCCTTGCAAAACTTTTCCTGGTCCACATTCCGTGAATTGTGTTGCGCCATCGCTAATCATAGATTGAATACATTGTGTCCATCTAACCGCACCTGTTAGTTGAGCAATTAAATTCTCTTTAATCACAGAAGGTTCTGTAACTGCTAATGCTGTTACGTTTTGGTAGACCGGACAGATTGGATTATTGAAAGACGTTGCATGAATAGCTTGTGCTAATTCTTCTTTTGCAGTCATCATTAAAGGAGAATGAAAGGCGCCGCCAACTGGCAATACTAAGGCGCGTTTGGCTCCAGCTGCTTTTAATTTTTCACAGGCGATTTCAATGCCTCTTGTTGACCCGCTGATGACAAGTTGCCCCGGACAATTGTAATTGGCAGCTACAACCACTTCGCCAGTTTCAGTTGATATTTGTTGGCAAATTTCCTCTACGACATGATCTTCTAATGACAAGACTGCAGCCATTGTTGAAGGTTGAATCTCACAAGCTTTTTGCATGGCTTTGGCTCTGATTGAAACGAGTTTTAAGGCATCTTCAAAATGTAAAGTTTGATTTGCTACCAAAG
>CALQJH020000080.1 GCA_943330835.2 Candidatus Kuenenia stuttgartensis | reverse complement strand
TTACTATTGTTTTTAGTGAAATTCACGTTTACATCCCATGCAAAGTTTTTGCTTTTAATAGGAGTACCATATATTGCCAATTCTATTCCTTTATTTTGGATGGTTCCAGAGTTTACATATTTTTTGCTGTAGCCAGTTGCGGTAGAAATCGTTAATGGAAGAATTTGATCGATTGTCTTTGCTTGATAATAAGTAAGATCAAAACCTATTCTAGATTGAAGAAACGACATTTCCAATCCAAGCTCGGTGCTTTGTGTTTTTTCTGGCTTTAAACCTTCATTGTTCTTAGTGCTCAACACTGAAAATAACGCTGTTCCATTGAAAGAGTACGATTCATCGGTTGTATAATAATCCTTAACAGAAAACAATGGAGCATCCCCCCCAACTTCAGCATAATTCAATCTTAGTTTTCCGTGGCTAATCCAATCTTTTTTAACATACTTAGAAAATATAAAGCCTCCAGAAATAGAAGGATAGTAATACACATTATTGTCCTTTGGTAAAGTTGATGAACGATCTCTGCGAATAGTTGCATCTAAAATAAATGCATCCAGATAAGTAACGGTTGCACCAGCGAAAACGCCTTCCACTCTTTTAGTTCCTTCAAGTTGAGTAGGAGGTTCTGGTGTATTAATAGAGTTAGACAATGTATACAAATCCGGTATACCTAAGCCACCATTTGTAGTTGCATCTAGGCTTGATGATTTTTGCATGCGGGTATTTGAACCCAATAATGCTTTTAAATTAAGCTCATCTGATAAATTCCATTCCGCATTCGCTAAAAGATCAAAATTCACTTCTTTGAAATTCTTGCTGAATCTTCTGTAGTAAGGAACGCCAATGCTAGTTACGGCTTTTCGTTCTTCATTTAAATCGTTATAATTATCAATAGAAACTCTTCCAGTAAGATTTAACCAAGGATAAGCTTTGTAGGTTACAAATGCATTGCCAAAATAGCGCTCTCTGGAATCTGTTTCTACGTTTTTGTATCTGGTAAAATAAGGATTATCCCAATAAGCAGGAATTAGATCGCCATCAGGACCATAATTCATATTCCAGGTAGCATTAGCATGGTTCATAAAATAAGCACTCTTCAATTCTGTAACATCTACATTTACTTGCCACCACTGTCTGAAATTAGTCATCACATTTGAAGCATTGTCACCATCATACCCAGTGGAGTATCGTCCTTTACCATTTATTTTAGAATAATTAGCAGCAACACCAATGTTAACTTGATCATTTAATTTATAAGAAGAAGAAAAGTTTAATAAATCTTTATCTATACTACTATTAGGTAATATTCCTTTTTCATTATTACGTGTGAATCCTAAAGTAAGGCTTCCTTTATCATTGCCGGTTTCAATGAAAATACTGTTGTTGTAAGAAACTGGTTTTTCAAAGAAGGCAGAAGGATCGTTTTTTGCTGCCACCCAAGGTGTTGCTTGGCCATATGTAGCAGAACCAGGTATAAAGGCACCCCATTGGTAAACTTGCAAAGAAGGGTCAAAAGCTGTACCCCATGATGCATCATCATAGGTAGGGGCTATATTATCATCGATTCCATCTCCATCAATGTCTTGTGCATCAAAATAAGATCCATAACCAGCACCATACTTCTTTTGGTAGATAGGGAAAGTATTCCTTAAGATAGAACTTACATTAAACCCTGTATTAATTGTTATGCCCAATCCTTTTTTTCCTTTTTTGGTATTAATTAAAATAGCTCCATTGCTTCCTCTTGATCCATAAAGTGCAGAGGCTGCAGCTCCTTTAAGAATGGTTATATTTTCAATGTCATCGGGATTGATATCAGCAGCACCACTACCATAATCATAACCACCACCGCCAGTAGATTGATAAGACGAGTTGTTGGTTGAATTGTCAAAAGGCATTCCATCTACAACAAATAGTGCTTGGTTATTTCCTGTAAGTGATTTGTAACCTCTCAATACAACATTGGTTGAGCCTCCCATGGTATTGTTTTGTCTTATTTCTAATCCCGCTACTTTTCCGCTAAGGTTGGTAACAAAATTGCCAACTCTGTTTTTATTGACATCATCTCCTGCAAGTTTTTGTGCAGCATAAGGAAGAGTGTTTTTAGATCTGGTAATACCCATCGCCGTAACGATAACCTCTCCCATATTTTTCACATCTTTTGATAGAGAGATGTTCATTAAATTTTCTGTTAGTTTTACATTTTTGGTAATGAAACCAACACCCGAAATTTCAAGCCTTTGATTGCCTTCTTTATTTAAGGTAATACTAAAGCTACCATCGGTTTTGGTAGCAACAGCATTGGTCGATCCTTTTTGTTTTACTGTTATTAAGGAAAGAGGTGAGCCATCTTTTTCATCAATGACCTTGCCTTTGATGACTTCTTGAGCAAAGACATAAGCCTGAGCGCATAATAGCAAGGTTAGTAGTGTTGTAAGTTTTTTCATAGCCTGAAATGATTTTGTAATGAATAGAAGTACAAGCGAATTTAGTAAAGTTGTACGATTTTTTACTTTTTAAAACTGATTTAGATATCATTAAAAAAATTATCGATTATTTATTTAATAAGCGAGATAAAGAAGGCGCCTCTTTGATGAAAAAAGAGGCATGAATACCTATATTAATCTAATCTTATTTGTCTCGAAAGTTTATTCTGTCAATATTACATTCAGCTAAAGAAAAAAGCTTTTTAAAAAGTTGTTCTTTATTCAAGTAAAAATCATGTGCAATATTAAAAAAAGAAATCGATGCATTCTTTGACCTAAGGTGTATTGAGTACTATCTCTTTTACTCATTAATAAAGATAAATCTCTTAATACTATAATATTGAATTGTACTCTTGCTTCAAATTGTACTGAAGTATTGAAAAATACAGAAAATAAAAGTAGTTTTTTATTTATATTAATAAGGATTTAACTTCATATAGTAATATTATTAAAACGCAGTACTTCTGTGTTCGTTAAATATGAGGGAACCGTTTTTAATAATTGAAAAAATGAACGCTATGCCTTCTAGAAAAAATATTTTCGTAATAACGTTTTTGTTTGCTGTTCTTTTATCATTGTCATCAAATATTAAAGCTCAGAATTCGGTCCTTATCAATTTTGGTAGCAATACTTGTTCCGGCTCTTATGATGCTAGTTTTTCTCTGATTAAAAATCCATTAACTTCTACTCCTATTCTTCTTTGTAATTGTGATTTGAGCAATCAACTGGTTGACTATTTCAATGTATTTGTAGCATACAATCCTAAAAACAATAAAGTATATATTGCTGACATAAGGAATGGAATAGAAACGAAAATATGGGTGCTCGATGTTGGGCTACCTGGTGATATGCAGTGTCCTTCTTCCATTCCAGTTAACCCTACCTATTCCTATAGCTATATTTCCAATAATTTTGAATTTGATAATAACGGAGATTTGTGGTCGTTTTCAAATTACAACCCTAGTACAGGGCAATGCAATTTGGATAAATTTGATGTAAACACTGGAGAGGTTCTTAATACGAGAGTATTACAATTCCCAGGGGGAAATTATCCTAATACTATAGAGAGTGGAGACTTATGTATTTTACCTAACGGAAGAATGTTTGCTACTTTAGGATATGGCCCATCAAGATTATTTGAAATCACCAACTATAGTACATCAACAAATGCTTCAGCAAATTTTTTGTCCTACATTCCAAAGGATTGTTATGGCATTGCCTATATTAACGGCGTTCTGGAAATTGCTGGAAATGATTTTTTTCAAGGATGTTATTACTTTGATTATAACATCAGTTCTGGTAGGTTAGGTGCAGAAAAAGCTTTTCAAGTAGGTAATTCACCAATAGACAATACCAGCGTCACCCCAGCAATCGGTTGTACAAAACAACTACTTAATGCAACTCAAATTAATAGCAATACCTACGACCTCACTTATGAAATTCATTTGGAAAATATGGGAAATATGATCATGAATCATACAGATTTAAAAGATGATTTGGGTATAGTATTTGGAGCAAATAATGTTTCGAACGTACATACAAGTTTTGTTTCGGGGGCCAACGCAAATGGATTTACTTTAAATCCCAACTATAATGGCACAACAGTAACTTCTATTTTAAATCCTAATCAAGATTTGCCCAATAAAATTTTCAATAACCCTAATTATTTTTTTAAAGTTTTATTACAATGCAGGGTTACCAATTTACAATCGGGTGTTGTGTATTTAAATAGTGCTACCTGTAAAGGAGACGTAGGGTCCAATACTAATTTTTCTTTGGTGGAAGTTACCGACTCTTCCAATAATGGAGATTACACCGTTGTTGATCCTAACAAAAATGGAATTTCCAATGAACCTTTAGAAAACATTCCTACGCCATTTACTATGGGGGCCTTGCCTGTAAAATTTATTTCAATAACGGCAAAACTGATTACTGACAAATCTTCAAAACTTAATTGGAAAGTTGCTACTCCAATGATTAATGCAGCTTTATTCTCTATCGAGTTTAGTCAAAATGCATTAAACTGGAATTCTTTAGGAACACTTATGATTAGTGATTATAATAAGGGAGATTATGAATTCATTCATTCTGCTATTCCTGTAGGAAATTTATTTTACCGTATCAAACAAATTGATATTGATGGTTCTTTCATTTATAGTAAAATAGTGTTTCTTCAAAATGCTTTAGGAGAAAATAATTATCTGATTTATCCTAATCCATCTTCTGCTGTATTAACAATAGCTGCTGGCACAATTACAGAGAAAGTGCAAGTAAAACTTTATGATGCACTTGGAAGATTGATTTGGAATCAGTTTTTTAGAAACCCTGTTGTAGAAATTAATACAACCCAATTACCCGATGGCTCCTATTTTTTAAATATCATAGATGAAAAAAACAGCTTGATGAAAAAAATTATCATCAAGCATTAAAATAACAGTTTCTTCTTTATATAAAAGGAGAGACCTATATTTTCAACATTGTAAATAAAATAATCATGAAACTCAATATTGAAACTCCCGCCTTACTTTTTTCTGCAGCAACTTTAATATTACTAGCCTACACGAATCGTTTTCTTACTATTGCTCAACTTATAAGAGAACTAAAAAAAACATACAAAAAAGAAGTGAATAAAAATATATTGCTTGAAATAAAAAATCTTAACCTCCGATTAACACTTATTCGTTACATGCAATTGATGGGAGTGCTTTGTCTTTTTCTTTCGGTATTGGCGATGTTGGTATTGTTTTTGGAACACCATCATTTGGGGATTTATCTTTTCGGAAGCAGTATCTTATGCCTGTTAACTTCTTTGGGTATTTCCTTTTGGGAAATCAGTATTTCAGTGAATGCATTGAAATTGCATTTAAAGGATTTGAGTACTGAAGATGAATTATAAATAAAGAAATGTAGCTGTTGCATGAAACGAAAAAATCATGAGGGCTTATAATCAGAATAGACTTTTTAATTAAAGCATTTTAAGAGCAATAATAATATAGGGTACGAAATTAGAAACTTATCTATTTAGTTTTCTGGGAACTTATCTTTTGTCAGTTCAGACCAGTTCATAAATTCCTGGTTTTCATCATTCATATTTGTGGTAAGCATGAGATTTGCTAATCTTAAAAAGGTATCGCCATAGGGTTGAGTTATTGGAATGGTATATTTAAAACTATCTTTTTCAAAATGCAAACTGGCAACCCGAAAATTATTCATTTTTTGTAAAAAAGACTCTTCTACCATTGTTCTAAATTCGATTTGTTCTCCAGTGTTAAAAAAATCAGCATTATTGATATTTAAAAAAGAAAACAATTCGCCGTCATTAAAATGAATTTTCATCACAAAATTAGCATTTACATAAATTGGTTTAGGTGATTTAAATAAATAGGAAATCGCGTAGTAGTTTTTACTTTCTTGATTAAAGATTAATCCCCAGCTTTGGCAAGCTGCATTTCCAACGGCAACAGTATCTATTGTTGTATATACCGTTACTTCACAAGTGCTGTCGTCAACGTCTCTTTTATAAATACTTTGTCCATTTGAAATTGCAGAATTGAAGACCATTATGATCAGTATGAATTTATACATAGCTTTTGTTTTTGGTAAAGAATAATTGTATGCTTATAAATTATTCCTTTTTTTGCTGAAGACTGTTTTCTGTAACATTAAATTTAAAATCTAACGATACCGGTGAGATGCCAAACTCCGGAATGCTATATTCATAAGTATCATCTGCATTCGGAATTCTTACAATATAGCTTTCTCCAGTTGATAGCGTGCATGTAGCTTTACCCTCCTTATTAGTTGACGTCTTTTTAGAGTCCTTTGGATTAGCATTTTCAAAAGTAACTAGCGTTGAGATTGGTTTCCCATCTTTGTCTGTAATCGTAAGTTTAACAATTATAGAATCTGAAGAAATTGTTGGCGTTTGCGCTATGCTGCTGTTTATTAAAAAAAATAATATTGTGAAAATAAAAATAATATTTTTCATACTTATGTTGGTTTTTTAATTTGGTTAAATGCTATACCCCTAATTATCTTCTTGATTAGTAAAAGAGTTTTTATGGTTATTTATAGTACTAACTTTAAGGAAGAAAATTAGTAACTGCAATAAAATTAAATTGGAATAAAAAAACTAATTAGAAAAAGTTGGAGGGGTATAAAAGTTTAATCAATAAAGAATTTTTTTTCTTGAATTGAATCTACTTCTAAAAATTTATTACGCTGTACAAAAAAATGTTAAAGTAAAATTAGGGAGTGCTAAATTTTAAAAAAATCAATGTAAAAGATGCCCTCTTTAATAAAAGCTAGTGATGGTGGATTTTAAATACTTAGTTTTGACCAGTAAAAAATTGAACCCGAGTTTTTTTACTCAACATTAATCTTCTTAGGAATCTTTACAAAATTAATAGTCATGATCAACTATGATAGAATGATTCAATTGGCAGAAACGGTATTTAACAGTAAAGCAGATGCCAATCAATTGGATGTGGATGAAGATGTAATCAGTCACTTGAAAAGTATTCATCCAGCTACTTTATCAGAATATAATGATGAGAATGGATCCGCTGTGTGGATTTTGATGATCCCTACAACGATAGATTTAATGAATAGATTTTTAGAAAATGATATATCAGAAAAAGAGTTGTACGAATTAACGCCAAAGAATATTCAATATGAATCTATTTACCTATGCTCAGCCTTGGTTCTTGAGGAATTTAGACGAAAAGGGATTGCAAAAAAATTAACCCTTAGTGCTATAGAAAGCATTAAAAAAGATCATCCAATAAAATATTTATTTATCTGGCCATTTAGTAAGGAAGGGCTTTCACTTGCAGAAAAGGTAGCTGGTTCTACGCAAATACCTTTAAAAATAAAATAGACGGTTCAGTAATTTATTTTACTATCTAATCTGGGTTTAATTTCAGTCAGTATAAAATAAATAAAGGCGTTAAAGAGGAGAATTTTAAAAATGAGAATCAATAAGATATTTTTCTAACGTTAAAAAATAATACAGAAACTTTACTCAAATTTTATTACTTCAAAATTTTAATTCTAATTGTTATTATAAAAGGAATCAAAATCGAGTAAGCAATGAAAAAGGGGATAACAAAACCAATCCAGCCCATCGCTAGAAAGAATGCCATTAATAACAGCTGGAATCCTAATCCATAAAAGGAAACTAATGTCATGAACCATTTCGGAAAAGTGGCTGACTTAAAAGCAAAGGGATCTAGCTTATAAATTAATTCATCAAAAACCCTATAAAGAAGTCGGTAGATGTTGAATAAGAAATTAACGTTGCTTTGTTTTTCTTGTGGATAAGCAGCAGGAGGTTTTTTTTCAAAAATCTGACTAGTAATTTCTCCTGCAGTACTATGACGTAAAATAACATGATAATAATTGTATAGCGTACCCTGAGTTTGCATACAAAGAAAGGCCAATATACTCCACCAAAAATTCGTGTCTGAAAACCAGGCAATAGAAATTAAAAATGCAACGTTTAAAAGACAATCTAAAATCGAATCTAAATATCGGCCTACAAAAGAAGGCTGGGCTTTAAGCCTTGCTAATTCTCCATCTGCAGCATCTAAAATAGATTTTAAAATCAGAAAAAAACCTGCTGTCCAATAATACGCTTCTGCAATACTATAAATAGCGAGTATGCCAGATAAGCCAAATAGTAAGGTGATATGG
>CALQJH020000079.1 GCA_943330835.2 Candidatus Kuenenia stuttgartensis | reverse complement strand
GACCCAGTAGAAAACAAAACCGATTCCATTTCTTTTGAAATGGGTACTCAAAGCAGGAATACCATTTTACTTCCAATAAAGTAAAATCCAAACCTGAAAAACCAAATTGAGTAAAATGGGTTAAAAAACTAACTCCCACTTTTAAATGCCAAAAGCAAATAAAGTGGGAGTTTTTCTTTTTATGATTATTTTTATTGAATGATATTATCAACTGTTAATGAACTCAAATTAAAACCGAAAAGAATCATTTCTCTCGTCCCCTCACAAACGGAGCTCTTACACTATTTGGAATTAGATACCGAAACAATTGGCATCACAAAATTTTGTATTCATCCAAAGGAATGGCATCAAAATAAAATAAAAATCGGAGGTACAAAAACAATCAATCAAAAAAAGATTCAGGAGTTACAACCCGATTTGATTATAGCCAATAAAGAAGAGAATGTAAAAGAACAAATTGAAGCACTTGCCGAACATTTTCCTGTATGGCTTACAGATGTCAATAATTTTGAAGACGCTTTAAAAATGATTTTTGACATTGGCATGATTACAGATAAAATAACAGAGGCGACTTTTTTGATAGATCAATTAAGAAAAGACTTTGAACAGATATCAACCCCCAAAACTATTAAAAGAGCTGTTTATTTAATCTGGAAGGATCCATACATGACTATTGGGGGCGACACCTTCATCAATGATATGCTTCATAAAGCAGGGGTTCAAAATATGTTTCAAAATCAAAAAAGATATCCGGAAGTCAGTATCAAACAAATTCAAGATAGTGGATGCGAAATAGTGCTGTTGTCAAGCGAGCCCTATCCATTTAAAGAAAAGCATCTTATGGAATTACAAATTCAACTGCCAAATTGTAAAATCGCATTAATAAATGGGGAAATATTTAGCTGGTATGGCAGCAGACTGTTGAAAAGCGTAGCATATTTCAATATTTTAAACACAAATCCGATTTAAACAAAGTATCTTTTCTTAAAATCATGGAGTTTCTTATTTTTGCACAAATTAAAAATTATGGCAGCAAACATTATTGACATTTTAGGCAACGATGCTGATTACTTATTAAATCATGAATGCAAGACTATAAGTAAAGATCAAATACATCTACCCTCTGCTCATCATTTGGAAAATGTTTGGGTTAATAGCAATCGTAATAACCAGACTTTAAATAGCTTGAATCGGATGTTGAATCATGGCCGACTTGGTGGAACGGGTTACGTGTCTATTTTGCCCGTTGATCAAGGTATTGAACATAGTGCAGGAGCTTCCTTTGCTCCCAATCCTATTTATTTTGATCCTGAAAATATCGTAAAACTTGCTATTGAAGGAGGTTGTAATGCAGTTGCATCAACATTTGGAGTGCTTGGTATAGTTAGTAGAAAATATGCCCACAAAATTCCAATGATGGTTAAAATAAACCACAATGAATTTTTGAGCTGCCCAAATAAGTTTGACCAGGTTATGTTTGGACAAATAAAATCTGCATGGAATATGGGTGCTACTGCTGTTGGTGCTACAATTTATTGGGGAAGTGATCAGAGTACGAGACAATTACAAGAAGTAGCCACAGCATTTGAAATGGCACATGAATTAGGGATGGCT
Source organism: Candidatus Kuenenia stuttgartensis (assembly GCA_943330835.2). The sequence continues at coordinate 6,569 of CALQJH020000079.1, read as the reverse complement.
ACAGTACTTTGGTGTTATTTGAGAAACAATGCATTTAAAGTTGATGGCATTGACTATCATGGATCCGCTGATCTAACCGGACAAGCAAATCACTTGGGCGTAACCCTTCAGGCTGATATTATCAAACAAAAATTACCTACTAATAATGGTGGTTACAATGCAACAAAACATGGTAAAACATCTCCATTGGTTTATAGCAAATTAACAACAGACCATCCTATTGATTTAGCAAGATATCAAGTAGCCAATTGTTATATGGGCCGCATTGGATTAATCAACAGTGGCGGAGAAAGTAAAGGCGCTTCTGATTTGAGTGAAGCCGTAACAACTGCCGTAATTAATAAAAGAGCTGGTGGTATGGGATTGATTAGTGGCCGTAAAGCTTTTCAGCGTCCTGTAAAAGAAGGTGTTGAATTATTGAATGCGATACAAGATGTATACTTGGATCAATCCATTACAGTTGCTTAATAAAGGTAAATTATCTAACAAAAAATAATCTGAAATGAGAATTGAAGAAGATATCGATGCAAGACTTGGAGGAGATGAATCATTAGCGGATGCTGAAAAAAGCAATTGGTTTAAACGTAAAAAACAAGGCATTCTAACATCAACTAAGGATAAAAAAGATGCTCCTGAAGGATTGTGGGCAAAATGCCCCTCTTGTAATCATATTTGTACAATAGAAGACTTGTCTGAATTGAAATATGTTTGTCCAAAATGTGACTATCACCATCGAATCGGTAGCGAAGATTACTTTGAAATTTTATTTGACAAGAATGAGTATAAAGAGCTGTTTTCCAATATAGTATCAAAAGATTACCTAGGGTTTGTAGATTTGAAGCCTTATCAAAAACGACTAGACGAAACTTACGCAAAAAATGACATCCACGATTCTATTACAGTAGCTCATGGAAAAGTAAATAACCAAGACTTGGTAGTTGCCTGTATGGACTTTGAGTTTATTGGTGGAAGTCTAGGCAGCGTAATGGGAGAAAAAATATCAAGAGCCTGCGATTATTGCATTAACAATAAGATTCCTTTTATGATTATCAATAAAAGTGGCGGCGCCAGAATGATGGAAAGCGCTTTTTCATTAATGCAATTAGCCAAAACATCAGGAAAACTTACCCAATTAAGCGAGGCGAAAATACCTTATATCTCCCTTTGTACAGACCCTACTTTTGGAGGAACAACTGCATCATTTGCCATGCTCGGTGATATTATTTGCGGCGAACCAGGCGCATTAATTGGATTTGCCGGGCCTAGAGTAATAAAAGAAACCATTAAACGAGATTTGCCTCCGGGTTTCCAACGCAGTGAATTCCTATTAGAACATGGATTTTTAGATTTAATCATACATCGCCATGATTTAAAAATGAAACTATCAAATTTACTGACCTTATTCAAATGCTAATTTCACTCTATTCAGTCACTACTTTTTAAGTATTAAACTTGATCATTTATTTCACAGGCCTTGCTTTTACTCAGAAGCGAATCCTTAATTAAATTATCCCATTATACACTCTCGTTGTTATTTTCCGATTCCAAGTGAAAAGAGCTCCTTCCAAAATCTTAATGATCTTGTTTGTGGTATTCGCAATATTGAGATATTGCAATATTGCGAATACGCTTAATTCCAAATGACTTACACAATTCTTTTATTGGTTCGAACCACAAAGTAGTTCATTTAAAGGAATAGTAATCTCTACTTAAATAATCAACAATATTCATAAAAGTTTGTTTTACTGTTTATTACAATAAATATTTTAGATATTTTTATGACTACGCTATAACACCATCTAATACCATCTAAATCATACAAAAATGATTTTTTCGACAATCTACAACAAACAAAAATAGCTGGGTTCTTCCAATACTTTATACATCAACCTAATGTAATATTTTTTCTATTACATTCCAGCTGTCTTAAAATTTTAACTTTTTATTTGACAATATGAAATAGTAAATATACATTTGCGATAGTTTTCATAGGGTACGGATTAAAAACGAACCGGGGTTTCTACCCTGGTTTTCTTTTTTACACTGTTGACGTATATGCTAGCATTTTAATCATATTGTTACCCAATTCTAAAAATCATTGTCGATTCAAATTGCCAAGCGCTTAACTTTACAAAAAAATATCATTGGAATTCATCAATAGGAAATCACATTTTGAATATTATTTCGAAGCAACTTACGCTGCGGGCATCGTGCTTTCTGGAACTGAAGTCAAATCTTTAAGAGCTGGGAAAGTGAGTTTCAATGATAGTTATTGCGTCTTTCATAAAGAAGAACTTTTTGTAAAGAGTTTACATATCTCAGAATATGCATTTGGAACATTAGCAAATCACGAGCCATTGCAAGAAAGAAAGTTATTATTAACAAAGAGAGAGCTTAGGAAATTGTCTGGTAAAATAAAAGAAAAAGGATATAGTATTATTCCTACCAGGATTTTCTTTAGTGAAAAAGGCTTAGCCAAAATTGAAATTGGATTAGGGAAAGGAAAAAAACATTTTGACAAAAGAAACACCATAAAAGAACGAGAAGCAGATCGTGATGTGAAAAGAAAATACGGCCTGTAATTTAACACTCACTCAACCCTAAAGGAATATTAATAGCAAGCCCTCCTTCTGAAGTCTCTTTATATTTGCTATTCATATCCAAAGCCGTATCCCACATCGTTTTCACAATACCATCTAAGCTTACTTTTGCATAATCAGGAGCGCTTTGCATGGCCAGTTGACTGGCCGTAATAGCTTTGATTGCCCCCATTGCATTTCTTTCAATACATGGAATTTGCACGAGACCACCAATTGGATCGCAAGTCATTCCTAAGTGATGCTCCATTGCAATTTCAGCAGCCATCAATGCCTGACGCTGCGTGCCACCCATGCATTCTGTTAGTGCTGCAGCTGCCATCGCACTACTAACGCCAATCTCTGCCTGACAACCTCCCATTGCTGCAGAAATAGTTGCGCCTTTTTTGAATATGCTCCCAATCTCAGAAGCTACTAATAAAAATTGTATGATTTTTTCATCAGTGTCTCCATCACAAAATGCGATAAAATATTGTAACACTGCCGGTATCACTCCTGCGGCACCGTTAGTAGGGGCTGTTACTACCCTGCCAAATGATGCGTTTTCTTCATTTACCGCTAATGCAAAACAACTTACACAATCAAGTATGTAATGAAACTTATTGCCGTGAATAGAAGACTTTATCTCTTGCAACCACTCTTTATCATTTTGATATACTGCATCTCCTAACATTCTTTTATTCATTTCAAATGCTCTTCTGGTTACATTCAATCCTCCAGGAAGATATCCTTTAGTATGACACCCTTTATAAATTGAAGCACTCATTACTTTCCAAATATTTAAAATGCCGTTTCTGGTTAAGGTATCTTCCCTCCATGCAGTTTCATTTTCCAAGACGATTTCGCTGATAGACATGCCTGTACTGCGACACCAATGTAAAAGGTCATCTGCTTTTTGTATGGGAAAGGGCAACACAATTTCATCCTGAATTTTATTTATCTCGCCTTCTTCTTCCACAAAACCACCACCAACTGAATAGTATGTTTTTGCCAGATGATTCCCATCGTGTAAAGAGGCTAAAAAAGTAAGGCCATTGGGATGATAAGGTAACGACTCACTATACAGAAATTCTATATCTTCAGAAGGCATAAAATCTATTTCATGTATGCCAGCAAGAAGAAGTTTTTTCATGATGCTAATAGCTTCAATTTTTGATTCCACATCATTCACTTCGAGTGTTATAGGATCTTCTCCACTAAGGCCTAATTGAATGGCGATTCCTGTTCCATGCCCTAATCCAGTCTTTGCCAATGATCCATAAAGTAAAACTTCGATACATTCCACTTCTTGAAGCAAATTGTTTTCTTTTAAAAAATCCGTGAATTTTTGTGCAGCTCTCCATGGGCCCAAAGTATGACTACTGCTTGGCCCGATACCGATTTTAAAAATATCAAAAATGGAAATGGCTTCCTGATTCAAGATGTGAAATTTAATTTATTTAATAAATAAAAATGCTGTGTGTTGTTTATAATGATTTCTTTTTTTTGATTTTCAACTCCTCATATAGTTGCTCATTCATTTCCCATTTAAAATGCATTCTAAATGCAGCAAAAAATAAAATACAAATTAACAATGCTATCAAAATTGGAAAGACTGACCCGTTTACGCTCTGTGCTATTTTAGTGTACCATTCCGGAGAAAAAAAATAAACTGCTGAAACGGAGAACAACACGGGCAAGGTAAATACAATCGCCATAGGCAACCCGCGTATGAGTTTACTTTTCCAATGATTATAATCAACCCTTACACTTTCCCAATAAGTAATGAATTTTTCCTCTTTTTCAGTTAACATTGTTCAAAATTAAATTAAATCAAACTCAATGTACATGATAAATCAATATATTGCATATAGTTATGCAACAAATCATTCAAATGAAAATTGAACAACTCATCGTTCAATATCTGTTTAAAAATAAAAAAGTTAAACTTCAGGATATTGGAGAATTTACCTTTGTTTCAGATTTAAATGAATCCGCAGAAGAGAGCGCTCACCTTTTTTTTCCTGAAGGTTCTATCCATTTTAAATTTGATCTCAGGACAGAACAAGATGAGAATCTCATTAATTACATCATGAGTCAAACGGGCAAAATAAGACCATTAGCGGCCTCTGATCTCGAATCCTACTCTATTCTCGGAAAACAATTTTTGAATATAGGCAAGACCTTATACTTTAATGATTTAGGGGCATTACAGAAAAATCAAAACAATGAATACACTTTTATTCAGGGTGCCTTGGTTGCTTTGAAAATGGACAACACGATTAACAACAATTCTGATGCTAACCAATCGGAAAAATTAATAAGTTTTTCCTCTCCAATCAGAAAAAAATCCATGAAGAAATGGCTAGCTCCATTAGCCTTAATCAGTTTGGTGATTATATTAATTATTGTTTTTTTCTTTCAGTTTTTTTCGGATAAAAAGAATTCACAACCTAATGTTTATAATATCAACAAGAAAGATTCTTTAGTTAATGTATTTCCGCCAAGTAATGACACTCTACACCTCAATATAATCATCAACGAATTCAAAAATAAAGAATCCGCCGAGAAAAATGTTTTAGAATTATTGTCGCAAAAACCAACTATTGCTTTTACCACATACACTTCAGATTCTATTAATTTTAAAATAGGATTTTCTGTTACATCACTTGCCGCGGATACCTCCAAACTTATTGATTCTATTCGTATGGAATACGGCAACAATTCATACATAGCTATTCCATAGAATTACTAATTTCTTATCAACCGTTAATCGAAAAAATTTCTTGTGTAAAAAAATATCCCTGCTGAAAAACAACAGGGATAGTATATGTAGCGATATGTAGATTTGAATTTTAGTAACCCATTCCACCCATATCAGGAGCACCACCACCATGCATATGCGCTTCTTCTTTCTTAGGTTTATCAGCAATTACACATTCTGTAGTTAATAACATCCCTGCAATTGATGCAGCATTTTCCAATGCCACACGACTAACTTTTGTAGGATCTATTACTCCAGCTTTAAATAGATTTTCGTAAGTTTCCGTTCTAGCATTAAAACCAAAATCTCCTTTACCTTCTTTAATGCGTTGAACTACGATGGAACCATCAATACCAGCATTTGCAGTGAGTGTACGCATAGGCTCTTCTAAAGCACGGCGAACGATTTGCATCCCTGTTTGTTCGTCAGGAATTTGACCTTTTACTTTTGCATCCAAACTGGCTACGGCACGAATATAAGCAACTCCACCACCTGGAACAATTCCTTCTTCAACAGCAGCACGTGTTGCATGTAAAGCATCATCTACTCTGTCTTTTTTCTCTTTCATTTCTACTTCAGTAGCAGCACCTACATACAAAACTGCAACACCGCCAGCCAATTTAGCCAAACGCTCTTGTAATTTTTCACGATCGTAATCACTAGTTGTATTTTCTACTTGCGCCTTAATTTGATTTACTCTTGCTGTGATGTCAGTTTTCTTTCCTTTCCCACCTACAACTGTAGTGTTGTCTTTATTTATTACAACCGATGCCGCTTGTCCTAAATAGGTCAAATCAGCATTTTCTAATTTATATCCTTGTTCCTCACTGACAACGATACCCGCAGTTAGAATAGCGATATCCTGTAGCATTTCTTTTCTTCTGTCACCAAAGCCAGGAGCTTTAACAGCAGCCACTTTAATAGTGCCTCGTAATTTATTTACCACTAATGTTGCCAAAGCCTCTCCTTCCAAATCTTCTGCAATAATTAACAAAGGACGACCAGTTTGGGCTACTTTTTCTAAAATATGAAGGATGTCTTTCATTGCAGAAATCTTCTTATCATAAATAAGAATGTAAGGACTTTGCAATTCTACTTCCATTTTTTCGCTGTTAGTAACAAAGTAAGGCGATACATAACCGCGATCAAATTGCATACCTTCCACTACATCAACAGTAGTATCGGTTCCTTTAGCTTCTTCTACCGTAATCACCCCTTCTTTACCTACT
>CALQJH020000078.1 GCA_943330835.2 Candidatus Kuenenia stuttgartensis | reverse complement strand
GATCTGGCTTACACTAAAGATATCAAGGCGATGATGGTTAGAAATTATAAACTAGGCACCCCAACCGGAGAGTTGAATTCTGGAACAGGCGATAATAGAAAAATTTACACAGCACTAACCGATCGTGACTCAACTGATGCTTATGTTTTTACCAATACTAATGTAGGCTACCAGTTTAATTTCACTTTACAGGCGCAGCGTACTTTTAAAAACGGCTTCTACTCCATGGTGGCGTATAACTATTTGATTGCCAAAGATGCAAGTTCGATTTCAGCAGAAATTTCAGGGGATGCTTTTGATAGAAATCCAATATTAAACAATGCGAATGAGGCCAGATTAACGCCGTCCATGTATGGCAATAACCACCGGATTATTACAGCGCTATCTAAAAAATATGAGTACGGAAAACAAAAAAGCACGTCTACAACTATTTCTATTTTTGGCAGCTGGACCAGTGGAAACAGATACGCGTATGTTTATGCTGGCGATATCAATAATGATGGAACCACAACTAATGACTTAATGTATGTGCCAACAAATTCAGAAATTGACGTAATGAATTTTGATCCGCTTACAGATATAAATGGCATAAATCAGGATGCAAATGCACAACGTGCGGCATTTAAATCATTTATTGACCAGGATAAATACCTGCGTTCCAAGAGAGGTGGATATACCGAAAAATACGGAGCAGAAACACCCTGGTTTGGTCAGATTGATATGAGAATTATGCAGGAATTCAAAATAAAGAAAACAAATAACAGCATTGAATTGAGTATTGATGTTGTCAACCTTGGTAATTTAATAAACAGCAAGTGGGGTGTGAAAAAATATGCAAGTACAACGGGATTTTATCAGCCCCTTTCTGTTAAACTAAATAATGATGTGCCTGTTTATCAATTTGATACCAATTTAAAAAGCACTTTTGTAGCCAGCCCTGATTTATTATCTCGCTGGCAAATGCAATTTGGTGTAAGGTATATATTCTAAGATTTTTTTGCTTTTTGATTCAAACATCAAGCGTCAGTCAAACCAGTGTTTTTATCATTATTGCCATTAAATAAGCATTAATACATCATTTTCTCCTGTAGTTTTAATAAAATACATCAGATTTCCATAGTTATTATTGTTGTTATAATAAGCGTGGTTAATACTAGAAAAAGTCTTATTGACAGGGTGTTTTAAATGTCTTTTTATTAAATGTCCTTGTTTATTAAGTGTTTAGTAGGTTTTCCACACTTTGTGAATAGCGATTTTTATACTATTTTTGCCATCCTTAAAATTAATAGATAGTTATATGCAAATTATTCAAAGTATTCGTGAAAAAGGCGCAGCAATTGTAATTGTTGTTATAGCCCTAAGTTTAATTGGTTTTATATTAATGGACGCCAAACAAGGAAGTAGCAGGCTTTTTGAATCTGCTTCAAATAATGTCGGCAAAGTTAATGGCGAAACAATAGAGTTGGATATTTACAATAAAAAAGTAAAAGAAGCGGAAGATTTGCAAGCTCAACGAAGTGGCCAAAGACCTAGTGGAACACAAACTTACCAAACGCGTGAGCAAATGTGGAACCAAATTGTAGCTGAGAAAATCTTTTTTAATGAGATCAAAAAAGTTGGTATTGAATTTACAGCTAAAGAGTTATCATATATATTATTGAGTGATGACCAATCTAATCCCTTTCTACAAGAGCAGTCTTTAAAGGACTCTATGACAGGAAGATTAGATATTAAAAAAGCACAAACGGCGTTAACGAACATTAAAAAATTAAAAGGAGAGCAGAGAGATGGTGTTAATGCACAAATAGTAGATCCTTTAAAATTAAGCAACTCTGTTTCAAAATATTCTGGCTTATTAAACGCAAGCGCCTATTATCCAGAATGGATGAAGAAAAAAGATAACGCAGAAAATCAATCGATTGCATCAATTTCTTATGTGGCGATTCCTTATGCTGAAGTATCAGATAGCTTGGTAAAAGTTAGCGATGAAGATGTGAACGATTATGTAGGGAAACATAAAGAACAATTCAAACAAGAAGAAGGAAGAAATATATCTTATGTTACGTTTAGTCAATTAGCTTCTTCTGAAGATAGTTCAACTGTATCAACAGCGTTAACACAATTAAAACCATTATTTCAAGCTGATACCAATTCAAAGTCTTTCGTAGCAAGAAACAGTTCTTCTATAGATTTTAATGATGATTATTCTTCCAAATCAAAATTAGCTACTTCTGTAGCAGACACGTTGGTAAAATTATCAACAGGTTCTGTTTTCGGACCATATGTTGATAAGGGAAGTTTTGTTCTTGCAAAAATGTTAGGTTCTAAGCAATTGCCAGACAGCGCAAAAGCGAGACATATTTTAATTGGTGTAGCTGACCCAAGAACTGGCAAACAGTTAATGTCTGATACAGCAGCTAAAAAATTAGCAGATAGTATTTATAATGCTATTAAAGCAGGAGCAGATTTCACCATGTTAGCATTGCAATTCTCAACAGACGAAGGAAGTAAAATTAAGGGCGGAGATTTAGGAACATTTGCATATGGCACAATGGTTGCGGAATTTAATGAGTTTTGTTTTTCTAAAACAGCAGGATCTAAAGGCGTTGTAAAAACACAATTTGGATATCATGTTATTGATTTGGTCAGTCAAAAAGATTTTAAGACTGCCTATAAAATAGCTTATTTAGGAAAAGAAATCTTAGCAAGCGAAGCAACGATTAATAAATCAAGTCTTGAGGCAACAAAAGCTTCTGCTGAAAAAGGAAAGCCAGCACTGGAGAAATTTATTTCTAAAAATGGTTTAAGTCTTACAACGGTTCCAACTTTAATCAAAGAAAATGATTATCAAGTTGGTGCATTGCAAGACGCAAGAAGCCTTGTTCGCTGGGCGTTTGAAGCAAAGAAAGGAGACATCAGTGAACCCTTTAGCATTGGCGATCAATTTGTGGTTGCTGTATTAGATAAGGTATTAGACAAAGGTGTTCAAGATGCTGCAACGGCAAGACCGGGATGTGAAGCACTTATTAAGAACAATAAAAAGTATGAAATTTTTTCTAAAAAACTAGGGAACAATCCATCACTAGAATCTGCGGCTACGGCTTACGGAAAGTCTATTCAAACTGCAGGAGCGGATTCAACACTAACTATTAATTCTCAAATCATTAATGGTGTTGGTATGGAATCAAAAGTGATTGGCGCATCTTTTAATAAAAATTATCAAGCTAAAAACTCTCCTTTAATTCAGGGGAATAGTGGAGTTTATATTATTAAAGTAAACAGCATACTAAATAAGCCAGCAGTTGCACCAGAAGTTCTAGCGCAACAATCAAGCGAGAAATTAAATTCCATTAGAAGCCAATCAAATGGCTGGTATGAGGGGTTGAAAAAACAAGCGGATGTGGTTGATAGCAGAAGCAAACATTTTTAATCTTTTGCTTTTCGTAAAACATTTTAATAACCGGTCTCCAAAAGGCCGGTTTTTTATTTTATTTTTGAAACATGTCAGAACCATTTATAAATAAAGTTGCAGAAAGTGGAATCATCACCCTTAATTTGGAAGAGTTTTTTCCAAAAGAACAAGTAGTGATTTTTGACATTAAGGATTATTTATTCATGGGCTTAATCTTAAAAGAGAAAGATTTCAGGCAAGCTTTAAAAGACTTGAATCTGGAAGAGTATAAAAATAAAATTGTTGCGGTTGTTTGTTCTGCAGAAGCCATTATTCCAATGTGGGCATACATGTTAATTTCGAGCGTTTTACTTCAGACAGCCCATACCGTTATGATGGGTAATGAGAACGAGGTTATTAAAAAAACCCTGATTAAAAACATTCAGCAAATAGAAATAAAAGAATTTACAGATAAGCGAATCGTTATAAAAGGCTGCGGAGAAACGCCCATTCCAGAAGAAGCATATCTTGAAATAACAAACTTACTTCGACCGGTTGCAAAGAGCATAATGTATGGAGAACCCTGCAGTACAGTTCCTGTTTATAAAAAGCAAACACCGCTATAATAAACTAAAACCATTTTTTTCTTTTAAAATAGAAGAACATCCAAATGGGAGTGAAAACCATAATAACAACAGAAATAAAGAAGCCCCATTTATTATGAAGCATTGGAATTTTTTCAAAATTCATTCCAAAGATTGCTCCGATAACAGTTGCCGGCGCCAGTAAACAAGTTACTATAGCCATCCATTTCATAACTTCGTTTTGCTTTAAATTTACATTGCTCATATATAAATCCTGCAGATTAATCAACATGTCTCTGTAGTTTTCTGCGAGATCATTAGCTTGTATGATATGGTCATAAACATCTTTAAAATATTTTTCTGTTTTTTCTTCAATCAATACGTTTTCGCTTCTCAGTATACCATGAATCAATTCTCTAACAGGTCCGATACTTCTTTTCAATAAGATCATTTCTTTTCTGATAGTATTTATTTTCACCAAAGTTTGATTATCGGCACCCTTTGCGATATCTTCTTCTAACTGCTCTATTTTTTCACCAAGTTTTTCCATAACCAAAAAGTAATGGTCAACAATGCTGTCTATTAGAATATAATATAAAAAATCAGCACCGCTCTGTCTTATTTTACTCGTATTTAATTTTATTTTTTCTCTTACCGCATCAAAAACATCCCGATCTGCATCGTCCTGAATACTAATAATAAAATCCTTACCAAGTATAATACTAATTTGTTCGGTTTCAACCGTAGATTCATTTTCGTTGAAATACAACATGTTTAAAACACAAAACAATATGCCATTAATTTCATCCATCTTTGGACGCTGGTTTGTGCTTAAAATATCTTCGAGAATTAACTGGTGTATACCAAAATGGGAACAAACTTTTTCAATTTCTGTTTTATTAATGCCATCTATATTTATCCAGGAAATACTTTTGGTATGAAGGTGTTGATAACAATCTTCTGTTTTTTCAATAGACTTAAATTCGAAATCAACAGGCGAGTATTCAATAAGAAATATTTTTCCATTGATTGCGGATTTTCGTTCAGGGATAATTGTTGGGTTAACCTGTAATACTCTTTTTGTTTTGATTATTTCCAATGGATTGATTAAATAATCTAAATAATTTCTTTTTAGCATAATCGCATTAGCTATGTTTTGAATAGTGGTAATTAGGGATAGCTGAATAAAGATAGTGTTCCCTTTTGATAGATAGAGCGAAGAAGCAATATTGCAATATTACGAATACCCAAACCGGCAGGCCAAAAGTTTTCACTAAAGAATATTTAGTGTTTATAAAAAGAAACGGTAACAGGGTGGCTTTTTAATCATCAAAAAAGTACAAGGATGTTATTCTTTTGTTACTGCCCAAGCCGGCAATAAAAGAAAAAAGTTAAAAACACGCTTGTATTAAAAAGAAGCGCTTTTTGGATATCTTGGAAATGGAATTACATCGCGGATATTGCCCATTCCTGTAACGAATTGAACAATTCTTTCAAATCCTAATCCAAACCCTGCATGAGGACAAGCGCCAAATCTTCTTGTATCGAGATACCAATCTAGCTCTTCTGTAGGAATATGCATTTCCTTCATTCTTTCTGTAAGTTTTTCTAAGCGCTCTTCTCTTTGAGAGCCGCCAACTATTTCGCCAATACCTGGCGCTAAAATATCCATTGCAGCTACTGTTTTTCCATCATCGTTTTGACGCATATAGAACGCCTTGATTTCCTTTGGATAATTGGTAAGTATAACTGGTTTTTTAAAATGTTTTTCAACAAGATATCGTTCATGTTCACTTTGTAAATCAATTCCCCATTTGTCAATGATGTATTGAAATTTCTTTTTCTTATTGTGGTTGCATTCTTTTAAAATTTCAATCGCCTCTGTATAAGTTAGTCTTTCAAAATCATTATTAACTACAAAATCCAGCTTTTCTAATAAGCCCATTTCGCTTCTTTCGTTTTGTGGTTTTTGTTTTTCTTCTTCCTCCAGTCTTTGCGTTAAGAATTCCAAATCCTCTTTATTATTATCCATTGCATATTTTATAATATACTTAATAAATTCTTCTGCAAGGTTCATATTGTCTTCCAAATCATTGAACGCGACTTCGGGCTCTATCATCCAAAATTCGGCAAGGTGTCTTGTGGTATTACTATTTTCTGCCCGGAAAGTTGGACCAAAAGTATAAACATCACTAAAAGCCATTGCTGCTAATTCTCCTTCCAATTGACCACTAACGGTTAGGTTTGTACTACGTGCAAAGAAGTCCTCTTTAAAATTAATTGAACCGTCTTCATTTTTTGGAGCAGAACCATCTAAAGGAAGCGTAGTTACCTTAAACATTTCTCCAGCACCTTCCGCATCGCTTGCGGTAATGATTGGGGTGTGTAAATAAACAAAGCCTTTTTTATTAAAGAATTCATGAATAGCAAAAGCAAGAGAATGTCTTACTCTAAAAATGGCGCCAAATGTATTTGTACGAAAGCGCATGTGAGCAATTTCTCTTAAAAATTCAAGGCTGTGTTTTTTAGGTTGTAATGGAAATTTTTCTGCATCACTGTCGCCCAATATTTCTATAGACGTTGCATTAAGTTCAACTTTTTGTCCTTTACCTAAAGAGGCAATTATTTCACCATCAGCTTTAATACAGGCGCCCGTAGTAATTCTTTTCAAGATGGACTCATCGAGGGAGCCTAATGCCACAACCACTTGAAGATTATTATTTGTACTACCGTCATTTAAGGCAATGAATTGATTATTTCTAAATGTTCTTACCCAACCCATTACGGTTGTTTGGAAGTTTACCTCTTCTGATTGTAGCAATGTTTTAATTCTGGTGCGCTTGTTGAACATGGTGTATTATTTTGCTTTGCAAAGATAAAAATTGCAAAGATGATTTTTTATTTAATTCGGTCTTTGACGAGAAAAAGTTTTCTTTTTAGGACTATTAAAATTCCTTTGAGCAGGTCCTCTATGGCCCCCGCCGGATCTCTTTTCAGGGGCACTTATTTTAATGTGCTTTGCCTGCTGGTTCAATTCAACATGATAAGGATGAGATCTATCAATATCTATTCCTTTTCCAATAAGTTTTTGAATATCTTTTAAATAAGGCAATTCCTCATATTCACAGAAAGAAAAAGCTACGCCACTAAGTCCAGCTCTTCCAGTTCTTCCAATGCGGTGAACATAAGTTTCTGGAACATTTGGCAACTCGTAATTAATAACATGTGTTAATTCGTCCACATCAATACCGCGTGCCGCAATATCCGTTGCCACTAAAACGCGAGTTGTTCTTTCTTTAAAATTTGTTAAGGCTCTTTGGCGTGCATTTTGAGATTTGTTGCCATGTATCGCCTCTGCTTTAATATTTAATCGAATAAGATCTTTTACAACCTTGTCTGCGCCATGTTTTGTTCTTGTAAATACAAGAGCGCTTTTAATATCGGCATCCTGAAGAAGAAACGACAACAACATTTTTTTACTATCCTTGTCAACAAAAAACAAAGATTGATTTATAGTGTCCGCGGTTGATGAAATAGGGGTCACTTCAACTTTTTGAGGATTTGTTAGAATGGCATTTGCTAATGATTGAATCTCATTTGGCATTGTTGCCGAAAAGAAAAGTGTTTGTCTTTTTTGAGGCAGCTTGGTGATTACTCTTTTTACATCATGAACAAAGCCCATATCAAGCATACGATCTGCTTCATCCAAAACGAAAATCTCAATATCCTTTAAGTTGATATAACCCTGGTTCATTAAATCTAATAAGCGCCCTGGTGTAGCCACTAAAATATCGGCACCTCTTTCTAGTGCGTTTGTTTGAGGGACCTGACTTACTCCTCCAAAAATCACCAATGGTTTTAGCCTTAATTCTCGTCCATATGCCCTAAAGCTTTCTTCAATTTGAATGGCAAGTTCTCTGGTTGGTGTAAGGATTAAAGCCCTGATTGATTTTTGGCCTGGCTTTGCAGCGTATGGTTTGCTCAATAATTGCAGCATTGGAATAGCGAAGGCGGCCGTTTTTCCAGTCCCCGTTTGTGCACAACCCAACAAATCTCTCCCAGAAAGAATAAAAGGAATGGCTTTTTCTTGAATTGGCGTTGGCGTTGAATAGCCTTCTTCTTTGAGCGCGCATAATATGGGCTCAATGATTTTTAAGTCTGTAAATAACAAAATAAATAAATTAAAAAATGAGTGCGGAAATGAAGTTATGCTTCATCATCAAAAGAGGTTGTTCTGAAATTGTTTTGTGAGTACACAAACAAAGAGAAAAGAAACCGG
>CALQJH020000077.1 GCA_943330835.2 Candidatus Kuenenia stuttgartensis | reverse complement strand
CTATTTTGCCTAATCCTATGAACTGCCGTCCGCCCCGGCGGATATGAATCCGATGCTCTAACCAGCTGAGCTACCCCGACAACTATTTTGCCTAATCCTATGAACTGCCGTCCGCCCCGGCGGATATGAATCCGATGCTCTAACCAGCTGAGCTACCCCGACAACTTCCTTAAATAAGGGCTGCAAAAGTATTAAATAAAGTCAACTTGAAAAAAGAAATTACAAAATATAATAACGCCCATGCTATCATTAGCTTATTCTCGCCTTCCAGGGAATTTCAGCCACTTGTAGTATTTGTGCAATATATCTTGACAAAACAAACAAATAATCGCTCAACCGATTGAGGTATTTTATCACCAATGGATCAACAAATATATTTTCCTGCTGTAAAAAAACACAAATACGCTCTGCACGTCTACATACGCATCTGCAAATATGAAGCGAAGACACTGCCTGATGGCCTCCGGGAAGGATAAAAGATTTCATCGGTGGTAATGCATCATTCATTTTATCAATCTCTGACTCCAAGAGCAAAATATCCGATTCCTTAAGATCTGGAATTTTCATCAAAGGCTCTTTTTCTGGATCACAGGCCAAGGAAGATCCAATAGTAAATAGCCTGTCCTGGATTTCTTTGAGCATCAAATTCGAAGGCTCGTGATGAATTAAATCGTTTGAAAAACCAATATGCGAATTCAACTCATCAACCGTTCCATAACTCTCAATTCGCAAATGACTTTTAGGAACTTTCGTTCCTCCAATCAAACTCGTTGTTCCAGTATCACCTGTCTTGGTGTATATTTTTATGGCCATTTTTTATTTTTTGATATTGAAAGAACAATGCAAACTGAAAAAAGTTTAGCGCTATTGTAAAATAACAGCAGGATTAGAATTAATTTTATCTGTTTCAATTAAACCATCTCTCAATCTGATTACCCGATGTGCAAACAAAGAAATGTCTTCCTCATGCGTTACCAATATTACCGTATTGCCATCATCATGAATCTTGCCCAATATTTCCATAATCTCATGAGACGTTTTAGAGTCTAAATTTCCGGTTGGTTCATCTGCAAGAATAATTGACGGATTGTTTATTAATGCTCTCGCAATGGCTACACGTTGGCATTGCCCTCCACTCAATTCATTGGGTTTGTGGTGCATCCTATCTTCCAATCTCACTTTTTCAAGAACAGCAGCAGCACGTTCAGTTCTTTCTTTTTTTGAAACGCCACTGTAAACCAGAGGCAATGCTACATTTTCCGCAGCTGTTAATCTGGGTAATAAATTAAATTGCTGAAAGACAAAGCCAATTTCTTTATTCCTTACTTCGGCTAATTCATCATCATGCATGACACTCACATCCTTCCCATTTAAAATGTACTTCCCACCAGTTGGCGAATCCAAACAACCTAAAATATTCATCAAGGTCGACTTGCCCGATCCGCTTGGACCCATTAATGCCACGTACTCATTCTTGTTGATGTCCATTGAAATCCCTCTCAACACTTGCAGCTCTTGTTTACCAAGGTAATAGCTTTTTAAAATATTTTCCAGATGTAGTATTGCTTGCATTTTTATTTTCTAATCACTTTGGGTACTTTGAAAAATTGTTCATCCTTTAAAGGTGCATTACGTAAAGCTTCTGCGCTTGAAAATTCATTATTTACAACATCTTCTCTTAGCATATTTACATTTCTGGTGATGTGCAATAATGGTTCCACTCCGGCAGTATCCAATTCATTCAACTTATTTACAAACTGAAGCATATGCTGCAAATCTGTTTTTAATGCCTCCTGCTCTTCCCCTGTAAATTCCAGTCTAGACAATACCGCCAATTTATCAATAGTATCTTGATTAATTTCCATTTTGTAAAAATAGCACATTTTAAAAGAGTGAAATTACATAAATATGAATACTGACAATAATCAACTTTATGCTTCGTGTTTGCGAATTGGATGATTAAGCCATGATTAGAGCTAAAATATCAAATGCAACAAGTAAAAGTTGCCGGGCTTAATCCTATTGAATCAGCCGACTTTTATTATCTTCGTCACTATTATTTTTATAAAATGACTGAAAAAAATTTAAATAAACCAACTTCTGATATCCCTTCTCAAATTGTAATGAGTGGAATAAGACCTACTGGAATGGTGCATTTGGGCAACTATTTTGGGGCAATAAGAAATTATGTAAAAATGCAGGACGCTTTCGAATGTTATTTCATGGTAGCTGATCTGCATTCACTTACTACACACCCCGATACAAAAGAGCTCAAATCCAATGTGAGAAGAGTTTTAGCAGAAAATATTGCATGCGGACTGGATCCTGAAAAAGCTACTTTTTATTGCCAAAGCCATATACGTGAAACGGGAGAATTATACCTCTACCTAAACATGCTCGCTTATAAAGGGGAATTGGAAAAGACGGTAACTTTCAAAGATAAAGCCAGACAACATCCTGAAAATGTGAATGCAGGTTTACTCACCTACCCTGTTTTACAAACTGCGGATATCATCATGCACCGCGCCAGCTATGTACCGGTTGGGAAAGACCAGGAACAACATCTGGAAATGGCCAGAAATTTTGTAGTAAGATTCAATCATCGCTATGGTGAAATTTTCCCTGAACCTCATGCCTTTAATTATAATCAGGAACTCATCAAAGTTCCAGGACTTGATGGAACGGGAAAAATGAGCAAGAGCGAAAACAATATGGCTACTTTGTATTTTGCAGATGAGGATGACATGATTCGGAAAAAAGTAATGAAAGCCCTTACAGATCAGGGACCAACAGAAAAAAACGCTCAAAAACCAGACTACATCGAAAATATCTTCATGCTCATGAAATTAGTATGCGAGGAAGATGTGATTAGCAAATACGAAGATGATTTCAATAATTGCAGCATCAGATACGGAGATCTCAAAAAGCAATTGGCGGAGGATATGGTAAAATTTATGGCTCCAATACGTCAAAAAACAAATGATATCCTCGCCAATGATGCCTATTTAGTAGAGGTTATGGAAAAAGGAGCGCAGAAAGCCGGAGAAAGTGCCAAAAAAACCATGGATTTGGTTAGGAACGCAATCGGACTAAATTATTTTTAAGAATATCAAAAAAACATTTTGAACTGTTTATTTATTCAATACTTTCGTGCTCAAGTTAAACTTCGAAAAGAGCTATGGCCAAAATAAAAAAACCAAAACACATCGCAATTGCAGGCAACATCGGTGCAGGAAAAACCACCCTTACTGAATTATTAAGTAAGCATTACAAATGGATCCCTCAATTTGAAGATGTAGACCATAACCCTTACCTGAATGATTTTTATGAAGACATGCCGCGTTGGAGTTTCAACTTGCAGATTTTCTTTTTAAACAGCAGATTAAACCAACTCTTAGAAATACAGCGTGGTACCGAAACCGTTATACAAGACAGAACCATATTCGAAGATGCCAATATCTTCGCTCCCAACCTTCATGACATGGGGCTTATGGGTAAACGTGATTTTGAAAACTACTACAAATTTTTCGAGACGTTAAAATCAATGGTGCAACCTCCAGATTTATTGATTTACCTAAAAGCTTCCGTACCTACACTCGTTGGGCAAATTCAAAAACGTGGCAGAGAATATGAAGAAAATATCAGACTGGATTATTTGAAAAAACTCAATGACCTTTATAATAATTGGATTGATACTTACAAAGAAGGTGCCTTATTAGTTATAGATGCCGATGTTAATAAATTTGCAGAAAACGAAGAAGATCTCGGAGAAATTATCAGAAAAGTAGACTCTACTTTATTTGGACTTTTTTAAAATGTTGAAATGGTTCCAGGTTTCGTAGATTTCAAAACACTTCCAAATCAACCTTTCAACCTTTCAACCTTTCAACCATTCAACCAAACAACCAACCCCCTAATCAATCAGCTGGTTTTTCATAGCGTAAAATACCAACCCTACTGAATTCTTCACACCAAAACGCTCCATGAGCCTGTCTTTTATAGCTTCTACAGTTCTTGGACTAATATCCATTTTCCCTGAAATCTCTGCAGCCGTAAATTCCATACAAACCAAGGTCAACACCTCTTTCTCTCTGTCGCTTAACACCACTTCTGAAGTTAAATTCGGATTGAACTTTTGCTTGGCATAATTTTTCTTGATCAGCACTTTATTTACAAACGGATTAAGGTAAAACCCAGTACGAACAACATCTGTAATGGCTTTTTTAATTTCAGTGGGATCTGTACTTTTTAAAAGATAACCCGCAGCTCCGCAATCCATCAAATGCCCTACAAATCTTTCATCTTCATACATCGTAAGAATAATCACTCTAATACCAGGAAAGTTTTTTGTGATCAATTTAGTCGTATCAATACCATCCTTAACCGGCATTTTTAAATCACACAATACTACATCAGGTGTGAATTCCGGTATTTTAGCAAGTAGCTCTTCGCCATTATCAGCTTCCATCACAAACTTGATATTGGTGTATTGACGCATAGAAAGAATCACTCCTTTTCTAAAGATCTTGTGATCATCGGCAATAGCAACTTTTATTTGATTGGTTTCGCTCATACAATTGCTGTAAAAATAACAACATCTTTAGAAAGCACCACTTTTAAAGTGAAATGAAAATTGAAGCTTGTAACTAATATTTATTCCCTCTTGGAACCTCTAGTGTGATTTTATAGTAGGTTTGACTTGGGTCAATCTCAAAAAATATTTTACCATTAAGCACATTAATTCTGCTCGCAATATTTTTCAAGCCTAATCCTTGTGCACTTTCGTTTAATTTATCAAATTCCGTTTGGGTAATCCCTTTGCCATCATGATGAATTCTCAAATACAAATTATTGCCGCTGCTGTTTTGAGTGAGATGAATAAAACCAGCGCTACTGTGTTTGAGCACATTATTGACCAATTCCTGAATGATTCTAAAAACAAGCAACTCTTGTTCCACTTTTAATCTTTCTCTATAATCATGAAATCTTGCGCTCGCATTAATTACGCCACTTCCACTTATTTTCTGAAACAAATCGGTTGTGGCACTTTCCAGGCCGAAATTTTTCAACGTAGGTGGCATCAAACTATGACTGATATTTCGAATCAGTAAAATAGCATCATCAATAATATGTTTAGCACTGCTTATACTTTGTAATTGTTGCGCCTTTTCTAAATTGACCAAATTATCATTCAAATACAAACGTGCTGTTGCTAACAACGGACCTGCATCATCATGCAAATCAGCTGCAATGCGCTGGCGCTCCTCTTCCTGAAAACGAATAGATGCATTCAGCAGCGTTTGCTGCTTCTCAGATTCCAGCCTTTTCATCTGCATCTGGTAACGTATTACCTTTCTTTGATGAAAGATTACAAAGGCAATAATTCCAATCGCCAACGTAAGCATCCCTAATGTTCCAATGAACATCAGCCTAGAAATACCTGAAGAATCTGCCTGTAGTAAGTACATAGCTTAATTGATATTATTGTTTGGTGATAAACTATCAAAGTTTAAATCTTTGGGAATTTGGAAGGTATATTTATTTATCGAGTGCTCTATCTCATTTTTCATTAATGCAAAAGACAATATTAAATTTTTAGAAATAGTAATTACACAATAAATTAATTTTAGTTGATTTTTAATACTAATATCCGCATTTGCAGAATTTTGGACTAATAAAATGTAAAAGAAGTTCCCGGTGAAATATACAAAAAGACCAACGCAAACCCAAAAGCTTATTGAAGAATAAATAGGATTCTCCTGATTAATTTGCATTTTTTCGAAAAGAAATAAAATAATAAAAATAATAAAAATCAAAAACTCTAATAAGGTAGGATTATTACTAAAAATCAAATTGCTATAACTCAAATAATCATAAATATTATAACTCAAAAAAATTGGCAATAGCAATATCAAAATTAACTTAGTTGATTTTGACTCAAATAATCTAAGAAAGAAAATTGAAACAATGAAGTACTCAATAACTAAATGTATTCTTAAGGTGAGTATGTAATTAAAATAAGAAGTATTCACATAGATGAAAAAATAACATAACAAAGAGAAAACCATTTGAAAAATAGTATACACAAAAAAAACCTTTAATGATTTTGTATTTATTTTATTTCTAAAATAAATACAAAATATCAAAGGTAGAATCTCAGATATTAACGTAATATTTAATAGATTTTTCAGATTGATAGTAATTTATTCAAAATTACTTATCTCTAACTCAAAATCAAAATTTAGTTATTATTACAAAAACATCAACCTGATTAAATGAAGAATAAATCCATGCATACTAGGAATTTTTTTTGTGGTTTAAGATTAATTGCATCATAAACTTCAAATTTTCTCCATCTGGAAACAATAGGTTAGGTCTGCATCGTAATTGTACGAAATCATAAAAAACCTTTACTGCATTGACTTCTATTGATTTTTGGCGCATTTTTCGGAAAAATATTTAGGGTAAATGTACGAAATGAAAATAGTAATTTTACTATTTAAATCCTGTATCTTTACTTCGTATTTTTACGATACCTGAGCGAATGTGGATAATTATGTGGGGAACTTGGCTTGTATATAATAGGCTTATTCAACAAAATCTCGGTTCAAAAGATAGAATTTTGCATAACAATCACAACCTAAGAAAAGATGTCAACAGAAAACCAGATTAAAATTGCTATTGCAGATGATCACAAAATCTTTAGAGATGGCATCAAAATGGCTTTATCCAGTAAGACCAATCTGAAAATGCTTTGGGAAGCGGAGGATGGAAAGGATATGATGCACAAGATTTCCATAAAAAAACCTGAAGTCCTGCTCATGGATATCAGAATGCCTGAAATTGATGGCATCAATGCGATTCAAATTATTCGAAAAGAATATGAGGACATCAAAATCATTGTGCTTACCATGTATGATGACCAACAAATGATCAGCAAGATGATGGAAATGGGCGCCAATGCTTATCTCACCAAAACAACTGACCCTGAAGAAATCTACGAAGCCATACTTACCTGCATGAACGACGATTTTTACTTTAATGAATTAGTGAACAACGCGGTAATGGGCCGACTCATGCAGAAAAAAAATGTGAGACAACACTATGGCACCAATACTCCGGTTAGTTTTAATGAAAAAGAATTAAAAATATTGCAATTACTGGCTGAAGACAAAACGACTGAAGAGATTTCTAAAATCATTTTTTTAAGTCCCCGTACGATAGAAACAATCCGGCAGAATATGAAATCAAAAGTAAACGCGAAAACTATTGGAGGATTGATTATGTATGGCATGCGTAATAAATTGATTGAATAACCAGAATAATCCATCAAAATGTTACAATCCCGTTTTTTACTGCATAAATAGCCAAGCCCACCCTGCTTTTTACATCCAGCTTGTCAAATAAGGCATCCCGGTAACCATCAATTGTCCTTGGTGTAATTTTAAGTGCCGCGGCGATTTCTTTATAGGTTAAATCTGTACTTGCCAACCTTAAAAACTCCAACTCTTTTTCACTAAGCATGGATCTTTGTATGAGACTATTATCATTAGGATCTTTTTGAAAGAGATTAGCCAATTTACCTGTGGTGTCATGGGAGTAATAGAAACCCTTTTCAGCAACAGCATTTAATGCAGCCCTTAATTCTATTGGGTGGGTGTCCTTTTTCAGAAACCCTTTTACCCCAACTTGCAATAGTCTGATCAATGCAATTTCTGAGTCGTACATAGTCAAAATTAAAATATTGATTTCCGGATAACTGTTAAACAAAAATCTGGCCGTTTCAAACCCATCAAGAACAGGCATATTTAAATCGAGCAGTATCAAGTCTGGCTTCATCCCATCGGTGAGCATTTTTATAAGCTCATGACCATTAGGTAAAGAGGCAATTACACTGAACTCCTCAAATGTATTGATTAATGTGGCCAATGCATCTCTCAAAAGACCATGATCGTCAACCAATGCTACTTTAAATTTTTTCTGATTCATTTAGTGGGATTTTAATTGTGATTTGTGTGCCTTTTCCTATGGCAGAAGTAATTGTGGCTTCTCCATTTAATAAAATTGCTCTGTTTTTTATATTACTTAAGCCCTGGCCTTCTTTTGAAATGGAGACATCAAAACCGCTGCCGTTGTCAATAATATCAATCTGAAGCAGCACAATAGTAAAATGAAGCAGGATGTGGATTTCAGTTGAATGGGCATGCTTAAACGTGTTATTAAGTGACTCCTGAACCATACGAAAAAGCATTACCTCTTTTTCAGCATCCATATAAATAGGGTCGCCGGTTACGGTAAGTTTGAATTTGTATTCTCCAGTATTCCCGATTTGTATAATTTCATTTTCCAAGGCCTTAATAAGCCCCATATTAGCAATAAAATCAGCGCTCATACTTCTGCTCAAATCTCTGAGGTCGCTTATTGATTCGGATATATTCTGAATGGCATCATGAAT
>CALQJH020000076.1 GCA_943330835.2 Candidatus Kuenenia stuttgartensis | reverse complement strand
GTATATGAATTTTGTTGTAGATCATCCGCCAAGTAAAAAAATGTATCTTCAAAATATGGAAGCAAAAATGCAAGATGATGAATTCATTGGTGATATTGCTGGTCTAATCAGACCAACAGAACAATATAATCAGACTGCTGCGTTTGAATTAGTTAAGAAAAATTTATTGGATAAATTGATTTGAGAGGTTTCAAATCTCAGTAAAAAAATAGATTATTGAAACATGTTCTTACTTTTTATCCTTGTATCTCATTTGTACCCCGCCTCTGAAAACCTTTACTAATAAGGGTTTTAAAGTTTTGTATCGGCAAATGATATCGGTAAATATCTTTTTGTTTAACAATGGCACTTAAAAATCTATACGAATCTAGATTTTTAAGTACAACGTATAACTATTAAATTTGCTTGAAAATTTTCGTTTGCACAACATTATCCCATATATCAGTTTATTAGGCCTTTTTCTGCCAATGTTGATTTTGTTTTATAATAGAGGATTTAAAAGTACTAACCATTTTTTGGCAGGATTTCTGTTTTTTTCATCTTTATATCTGCTTGAATCCTTCACGTTTTTTTTTGCGGAATCAAGAAATTGGGTAGCTTTTTTTACCAATACGCATGCTTTTTTTTATTTAATTGGGCCGTTTGCTTTTTTTTATGTGAGGAGCATGTTGCGAGATAATAGCCAGCTCAACAATATAGATATTATACATTTTGTTCCGTTTGCAGCCACTTTTATCGGTTTTATACCGTATCTCTGCTCAGCCTGGAGTTATAAATTACTGGTTGCTGAAAATATCCAAAGTGAAAATTGGGATATGCAGCAGTTTCATCTCAATTTTATTATTCCTCACAAAGTTGATCAGGCATTGAATGTATTGCATATTTATTTTTATTCGGGTTCTTTGTGGTACCTGATATGGAAATATAAAAGAAGCAGCTCCAGCAGGATTTACAATGTGCCACAGTTTAAACTTATTCGTAAATGGCTTTTTATTTTCGTATTAATCATCACCATCATCACACTCAATTTCACTGTGACTATGGCGAACATGTGGATTTATGATGACAAATCCATTTTTTTGCAGAAGGCGAGTGGGGCTTTGTTGTTTGCCTCGATTGTTTATGTGAGTATGAATATGATTGTGATGTTTTTTCCTCAAATTATGTATGGGTTGCCGATAGAAGTAAAGGAGTCTTTGTTTGCCAATCATTTTCAGGAAACTCAAGTTGTGATGGAAGCTGCTCCTTCCGATTCAATTGCGGAGATTTCAGAAGAAGCCGTACCATCAGATACAGCAGAAAAAAAAGAACTTCCACTTTTATTTTCATCAGATTATATTGAGAAGATCGAAGCTGCCATCAATGAAATCATCAAAAATGAAAATTATCTGGAGCCTGAATTTAAATTATTAAATATTGCTTCAAAATCCAGTCTGCCTTCGCATCACCTGACTTACTATTTCAACACCATCCTGGAACTATCTTTCTCAGATTGGAGAAATAAATTAAGAATTGATTACGCCACCCAGTTATTAAAAAAAGGAAACTCAAATCATCTTACCCTGGAAGCCATTTCCACCAAAATCGGCTTTACTTCTCAAAGCACTTTTATCCGGGCTTTTAAATTGCATACAGGGAAAACGCCGAGTGAGTTTGTGAAGGGATTGTCGGTTTAAGGGTTTAATGGTTTTAAGTCGCTGCACTTGTTTAACGGACGAAGCGTTTACATTGCCCTCAAAGATTTAAGAATCTCAAAATAAAGTTCTTTACAACCATTTAACTCTTCAACCAGCGTTAGCGATTTAAAACCGTTAAGCTAGCGAAGCGGCTAAACCTCCAACCTCCAACTTCCAGTGTCAAGTTTTACCCATTCAAATTAAAATAATCCGTAATAAAACTGAAAAACTTCTTTTCATATTTAAATATGAAAAGGATTTCCCGCCCTTTTTTTAGGATTTCCCTGCTTTATTTTCAAAATTCGCAACCAATCCGAAATATACTATCACAAAAGCACTGGAATTACATCATCACAGTCGCGAATTTCATATTTAAATTATTTTTAATTATTAAAGAATATACCTTAGCACTGAAATATACATTTGCAACGAACTAAATCAAAACATTATAAAAATATCTTTCATGTTTCAAATTAATAGAGCCGCTAGTAGAGTTTTCTTCCTTTTATGCCTGATAATCGCAGCCTCCAACATCTATGCACAAGTAGGAGCAGGTATTGCCTTGCCTCATCCCTCTGCCATGCTGGATATAACCAGCAATAACAAGGGAATGTTACCTCCCCGTTTGACTAGGTCTCAACAAGAAGCCATCAAAAAACCAGCATCTGGACTCATGTTATGGTGTACTGATTGCGGCACTTCAGGGGAAATGCATGTTTATAATGGAGTAGCATGGACAACTTTGATTGGCTATAGTGACTTAACTTCTTTGGTATTCAATAATACCTTAGCAACATATGTAAATAACCTTGATACTACTGAAACCAGATTGACATTTGAACAAGATGCTGCTCGTAGTGGAATATTATCTGTTCCCTACACAGGTGGAAATTTTGCAAGTTATAGTACGCAAACCAGTACATCAATCGGTATACAAGGACTCACCGCTTCATTGCAATCAGGCAAGTTTGCTTCCTCAGGAAAACTTAAGATTAATATTTCTGGTATTCCAAGTGCTTTAGGCATTGCAAATTTTACATTCAAATTCGGATCAAATAATCAAACGGTTTCTGTGGATGTAAAAAGGATTAAGTACAGAGTTGGTGACCTCTGGAAAGACCAAAATTGTAATAACTGTAGAGTGGTCATGATTTCGGAAGAAAGAGATAATAAACAATATGGTTTATTAGGTATCCCTGATGATGAGGCACGCCGCCTTATAGAAAAAGGTGATTGTCTTTTTGGTTGTCTAATTGGTGCGGTTAGCTGGAAAGACGCAACTGCCAATGCTAATAACTTAGTTCTTGGTCAACTTAGTGATTGGCGTTTAACTAGAAGTAGTGAGGTTTTTCCAGTTTGGTTGTATTATAAGACCGCTGTTAGTTGGTTCGATACTGGGCTATGGACTAGCGATCCAGGAAAAACATCAGGATGGTATTATATGCTAAAAAAAGATGATCAGTATCATTACATACATGAAGGTATTGTCCCAACTGGACTAAGCAAACGTGAACAATGGAGAACATATAATTATATACCGGTTTCAGATTTTGTTCATGATTACTAATACTATTTCTACAATTCCAACATAGTTAATTGTTAATACGCAATAATTTATACCAATGAAGTTGCTTTTTTTAAAGAAAAATAGAAAAAAGAATATAATAATGGAAAAAATAAAAAATAGACAGCTATTGAAATTCAACACAGTAAATTTCATATTTATTTTCTTTTTTCTGTTGAGCTTTAAATCACAAGGTCAAATTGCAATCGGCACTTCAACTCCTGATTCCTCTGCACAATTGGATGTATGGAGCAAGAATAAAGGGTTGCTTTTGCCACGCTTAACAGCTTCTCAAAGAGATTCAATTTCCAGTCCTGCTGCAGGATTGATGATTTGGTGTACCAACTGTGGAATGCAAGGTGAAATAGAAGTTTTTAATGGTACTTCTTGGCGTAATATGTTAGGAAATGCTACATCACCTGTTATTAGTATTTCATCAATAACTTGCCCTGTTGAAGTATCTCAAGATATTTTACGAATAGGACAGCAGTTTTCCAAAAATTTGCAAATTCCTTTTACTGCTACTAGTATTCCACCATATCCTGCTGGGTTATCAATCCCATCTAGGGGAGTAAGCGGCCTAACTGCCACGCTGCAGCCGGGTCAATTGGTAAATGGTGCCGGTGCACTCGTTTATAATATTATAGGCACCCCTGCTTCAGATGGTATTGCAACTTTTGATTTAGGTTTTGGAGGTAAGGGTTGTAAACTTTTTTTTAATATAACACCACCTTCGATATCTGAATTAGATTGTATGAGTACAATCTTTTCGCCAACATTTGCAAGTAAAAACACTCCATTTAATGGAATGGTAAATATAAATTATTCTGGAGGTAACGGGGCTGCATATCCATCCCTTACTATTCCGTCTACAGGCGTTGTTGGCCTCACTGCAACATTAAATTTCGGCCTCTTATCTAATGGAAATGGTACGTTGTCTATAACAATTTCAGGAACAGCTTCCTCAAACGGGACAGCAAATTTTACAGTTAATTTTCTTGGGAAACAGTGTGTAATCAGTTTGCCTGTAATTGCTCCATCTGTCTCATCAATAAATTGTAGTCAGGCAATTTCTACACCAAGTTTTGCGAGTATTGGCGTTGAAAACAGCGGAGTTGTAACTATCCCTTATACTGGAGGAAACGAAGCGGCATATCCTGAGCAACTACTAGCTTCTACCGGCGTTTCAGGGTTAACCTTAAAATTAACTGCCGGTAATTTGGCTAATGGAAATGGTAATTTAACCTGTCAAATTTCAGGTATCCCTCAAACAACCGGTACTGCAAATTTTGCATTGAGCTTTGGTGGACAAACTTGTGAATATAGTTTACCTGTCGTTTCGCCAAGCATTTCTTCTATTAATTGTTCAGCTATAAGTTATACCAATATTGCAAATGTTTCTAGACGATTTATAGATACTATTAATGTGACTTATACAGGGGGAAATGGTGCGAAGTTTCCTGCTAGTCAATTTATTTCATCTACAGGGGTTGAAGGATTAACAGCAACGTTGATTGCTGGTACCTTAGCCAACGGAATTGGAAGTTTGTCTTATGAAATATCTGGTATTCCTCTATCGAAAGGAATAGCCAATTTTTCAGTGAACTTTAGCGGACAGTCATGTAATTTTAATTTACCTATTGCATCACCAACTGTATCTTCTTTAAATTGTAATCAGGTAATTTTTTCAAAAGCACCATCTGTTGGTTTTGAATATAATGGGGTCGCTACTATTCCCTATACTGGAGGAAATTCGAGTGCCTATTTTACTCTTAATGCAATTGCTTCTACCGGCGTAACAGGGTTGACGGCTCAATTGAATGAAGGTATATTGGCAAATGGTAATGGTACAATCACTTATACTATTTATGGGCAACCTTCATCTGGTGGGACAGCAAGTTTTCCGATTAATTTTGGTGATCAAACTTGTGTAATTCAATTATCAGTATTATCCCCAATCATATCAATATTAAAGTGCGATCAAGTTGTTTTTTCAAAAATTGCAACGATAAACACAGACTATGTAGGATTAGCAAAGGTGGCTTATACAGGAGGCAATGGTGCTGAATATTTGGTAGGGCAAGAAATTTCATCAACCGGAGTTTTGGGTTTGAAGGCTAGATTAAAGGCAGATACATTAGTTAATGGCAATGATAGTTTGTATTTTGATATTTCGGGGATACCTACCTCTTCAGGATTGGCATCATTTGCAATAAATTTTGGTGGACAAAACTGTAATATTCAACTCCCTGTAGTTGCTCTATCTATCTCTTCACTGAATTGTAGTCAAGCGAATATTTCAGGACAATTACCTTATGTTGGAGTGGAATATGGAGAAAGAATTTTAGTTCCTTATTCTGGTGGAAATGGTGCAGTGTATTCATCAGAAGACACTATTGCCTCATCTGGTGTTCAAGGATTAACCCTGGAATTGTCATCGGATACATTAGCTGTAGGGGCTGGAACATTGAGCTATTCAATTTATGGAACACCTACCACTACGGGTGTTGCAAGTTTTACATTGAACTTTGGTGGACAAACATGTTTGTTGAATGTAACTGTTATGGGAGCTGCAATCACTTCATTGAATTGTGCTCAATCAATTAATTCGCCAACATCTTCAAAATCCATGGTAGCTTATACTGGCACAATTTCAATTCCGTATTCGGGTGGCAAAGGCATTCCTTATTATGCCGGAGCAGATATTCCATCCACTGGTGTTACTGGACTAGTTGCAAGCCTAGAAGAAGGTATATTGACAAACGGTTCAGGAAACTTGGTTTATAATATCACTGGAATTCCTTCAACTCACGGAACAGCAAGTTTTGCCATAAACTTTGGTGGTCAGAGTTGCGCAATTAATTTGAGCGTAGTGCCTGCTACTATAACAACACTAAGTTGTACCAATGCAATTTTATCTCCGAATACTGCAACTAAAGGATTGTCTCATAATGGGTCTCTAGCTATTTCTTATACTGGGGGTAATGGGGCTGGATATCCTTCACAAGAAATTTTGTCTACAGGCGCAACGGGATTGAAAGCAACGTTGAATGCAGGGACGTTGTCAACTGGTGTCGGCAGTATTACCTATACTTTAACTGGAACTCCTATTTCTCAAGGTAACGCTAGTTTTACAGTAAATTTTGGAGGTCAAATTTGCCAAATTAATTTACCAATAAATAGACCTAAGATTACAGCGTTAACTTGTACAGAAGCAATCTCTTCATCTGCTGTTGCAAATGTGGATATTCCATTTACCGCAATAGCTACAGTTCAATATTTTGATGGAGATGGCTCAGATTATAATTCCCAAGAAATTTCATCTACAGGCGTATTGGGTTTGAAGGCTACACTAAATGCAGGCACTTTAGTTGATGGAAATGGAAGTTTGAGTTATACTATTTATGGAAAACCATTGTCTGCAGGAACTGCAAATTTTGAAATCAACTTTGGAGGTCAGACTTGTTCTTTCAGTTTAAACATTGCCCCATCTTCCATAAACTCTATTGTATGTCCAACAGGAAATACAATAGTAACATCTTTAAAAGCTAAAGTTGAAAACTACATGGTAATAAATATGCCTTATGTAGGTATTAATTCACTCGACTATGCAACTGATACCATTCGATCAACTGGAATTACCGGATTAACAGCTGTATTGAATCCAGGAGTATTGGCTAATGGCAATGGTAATTTGAGTTATAAGATTACAGGTAAACCTCAATCAATTGGATTAGCAATTTTCGGCATAAGTATTGGTGGTCAGAATTGTTTTTTTAATGTAAATGTGGATACATTAAAAGTTGGGGATAGCTGGGGAGGTGGAGTTATTGGTTATATATACCCTCCAACCGCACCAGAATATGATGCATCGAATGAGCACGGAATTATCTCAGCCACCCTCCCAGTTACCCCAACAGGATATGCTGGTTTTCCGGTTTTTACGAATTATGATAATGCAATAGTTGCTTGTGCGAATTATGTTTCTGGTATTTATGATGATTGGTCACTTCCAACGGTTAATCAAATCAGTCTATTGTATTCAACCTATCTGAAAAACCTAAACCTCAATAATTACCTCGCTGAATTTTGGGCTATTGGACCATATAGTCAATACGGTGCATATAAATTGGATAAACGAACAGGTGTTGTAAGTTTATTGAGTTATTATCAACAGGCCTGTTATTTTCCTATTCGAACATTTTAACTTTTTGCGGATGTTACCAGCTTAAATAGATCTTATGTTTTCGAGTAATTAAAAAAGTAGAGAGATTGATTTTATAATTAAAAATTATTTTAAGTATATACTAAAAATGAGCATCATGAAAATTATTGCAAAAATTGTATTCCTATTTCTATTTACCAATCATATTTATGCTCAAGTAGTGATAGGGACAGGTACTGCTCACCCTTCAGCTCAATTTCAAATAAATAGCACCGATAAAGGGTTATTGCCACCGCGTATGCGTCAGGTAGAACGGGATGATATTGAGAACCCAACTGCTGGGCTGTGTATTTGGTGCAGTGATTGTACTAACAGAAAAAAAATTGGTGCAACAGATGATAATTCAGTTGGAAATGTGGAGTCATTGGGACAAATGCAAGTTTTCAATGGTCAAACATGGACCAATATATATGGAGGGGAAGCCTTAGAAGCCGCTCCTTCTGTATCGTTACAAAATTCTTCAGTTTCTCTTTCTGGCTCTGCAGAAATATTTAAGCCTTGTTCTTTCTTGGCTACAATTAATTATAAAAATGGCAATGGCAGGCCCTATGCTACCAATCCTACCAATTTCTATTCAAATAATGTGATTGGATTAGTTGCTAATTTGGTAACTACCTCTGGTACATTAAAGAGAGGTTCAGGAGAAATTGTATTTCAGATTCAAGGGATGCCCATTACTTATGGAAATGCAAGTTTCACTATTGATTTTTTGGATTCTTCTTATACATTTCAATTCCCAATTCTTGAACGAAATTTAACTGTAGGTGAAATAATTGATTTACATAATAATGTTAAAATTCCATTTAATGATTTCGGTTATACTTGGAAAAGAACACAGGATTATCTAGGAACATATTTTGATCGTAACGCAGCACTTGATTATGTTGCGGCTCAAGTAGTTTATTTATCAAGTCCATCACATGGATATATTAGAGGGTATAGCAATGTGGATAATTCAACAAATATACAAATGGGACGAAAATTTTTTTCTATACAATGG
>CALQJH020000075.1 GCA_943330835.2 Candidatus Kuenenia stuttgartensis | reverse complement strand
TACCAATGATTTTGGTATCGAACCCTTCGATTTGTGCCGTTTGCATCAAATCCATTGCTTTCCCTTCTGCAACACCTTCTTTAATATCAAGGATTACCAATTCATCGCAAAGTTGTTTGCGGGCGATATTGTCCGCACATGTGGCACCTACTGCACCCGCTCCTACTACAGTTACTTTCATAATATTAATTTATAGATAAAGGGATAAAATATTTCGCTGGCAAAGTTACTTGTAAACAGTCACGATGAAAAGTAATCAGCTAAAATGTTTAAAGAAAAAATTACTGCTTTTTATCATTTGCAAGATCTGCAATGCTGATTTCACTTTCAAATCTTTTCAGAAATTTTCCTTTTTTGTCATAAACAATAGCAGTGGGGAATTGCCTTATTTCAAAATGCGTCATAAAAAAATAATCGCCATCTCTTCCAACAGTGATAAATGGGCAGGAACCCAATTTTACATCGTCAGCAAATTTTTTGATACGAGCAAATTCAGATGATGACACCATGATGATTTGTGTGTTTTCAAACAAACTCAAACTATCCATCATTTTTTTGGCGAAATAAGTGCAGTGGCCACAATCTGCACCGAAGTAAATGAATATTGTCTTTTTCTTTTTGGCTAAATCCTCCTCTGTGAACCTTACGCTGTCTACAATATTCATGATCTTAAACTTAGGCAGGATAAGCGTAGATTTTTCAGATGAGGCATCTGCGGTTTTATCCTGAGCAAACGTGTTTAAGCAGAAAATGCTTACGGCAATAAGAGTAATTAACTTTTTCACTGTCATTTTTTTTCGTAAATCTACATATTTATCAAGAAATCTCGTGTTAATTAATAAAAAAGTTGTCAAGCCATACATTTTTTTTGACTTTACACATAGTTCGTTACTTTTGCGTCAATCTAATTATTTTATAATAATATTAATATGGCAACAACAGCAGATATGCGCTCAGGTTTGATTCTAAAAATAGATAACAGCCTTTACACAGTAATTGAATTCGGACAAAACAAGACAGCTCGTGCAGCAGCAAAAGTATGGGCAAAATTGAAAGGTGTTGATAATTCCCGTACCATTGAAGTAACCTGGAATAGTGGAGAAACCGTTTTTCCCGTAAGAGTAGAGAAAAAAGCTTACCAATATTTGTATAAAGATGATACAGGATATAGCTTTATGGATACCGAAACATTCGAACAAATAACAGTTCCTGAAACAATGATTGATGCCCCGGCGTTTCTTAAAGATGGCCAGGAAGTTTCTGTTTTAATTAATGGAGAGACCGATATGCCGATGGGTGTTGAATTGCCAGATAAAATCGTTCTTTTGGTTACTTATAGCGAACCGGGCATGAAAGGTGACACTGCAACAAGAACACTTAAGCCTGCAACTGTAGAAACAGGCGCTACCGTAAACGTTCCACTTTTTGTAAATGAAGGAGAAATGATTAGAGTGAATACCAAAACAGGGGAATATGTAGAGCGCGTGAAATAATGTATTTTTACTGCAAATTTTTATACAAAGGATCGATTTTTTCGGTCCTTTTCCTTTTTTAAAAAATAAGGATTTCGCGCCATTTCGAGTAATTTTCAGGCATTTACCAGCTTTTTTCATCGATTTTATGCCATTTTCAAAGAAATTCTTTCAATTACGTAAACGTTGTAGTGGAGATTTCCTAACTTAGCGGCTCGATTTGAGTTACTTATTTTTTTCATTCAAATTTTCATCATGGACATCAAACAAATTCAAGAGCTTGTAAAGCTAATCAACAAAACATCAATTGGAGAAATCACTATTGAAGAAGATGGAAAAAAAATTACTATAAAACAAAAAAACGATCCTGTTCAAAATATTATCGCAAGTAGTGGCCCATCATATCCTCAAATGGCTGCACCTGCCCCATCTGCTACTCCTATAACGGCAGCTACAACTCAGGAGCTAGCTAAAACCGATTCCAAAATAGACCAATATGTAACGATAAAAAGTCCAATGATTGGCACTTTCTATCGCCAGGCTGGACCGGGTAAGCCTATTTTCGCCTGCGTTGATGACCATATTACTTCGGGAAAAGTGGTTTGTATTATTGAAGCCATGAAACTATTCAATGAAATTGAAAGTGAAGTAAAGGGTAGAATTGTAAAGGTTCTGGTTGAAGACGCCAGTCCTGTTGAATATGACCAACCCTTATTCTTAGTAGACCCGGCTTAATATACTTAAGGCTTCATATTAATATAGTTTCCTTCTAAATTTTACATTCTAATAGATATGTTTAAAAAAATATTAATTGCAAACAGAGGTGAAATTGCACTTCGTGTAATCAGAACGTGCAGAGAAATGGGTATCAAAACTGTTGCCGTTTATTCTACAGCAGATAAAGATAGTCTTCATGTAAAATTTGCTGATGAAGCAGTTTGCATAGGTAAACCATCGAGTTTGGAAAGCTATTTGAATATTCCACACATCATGGCAGCTGCCGAAATCACCAATGCCGATGCTATACATCCAGGTTATGGCTTCTTGGCTGAGAACAGCAAGTTTGCAAAGATTTGTGGCGATCATGGAATTAAATTTATTGGGCCAACTCCGGACATGATTAACTCCATGGGAGATAAGGTTACAGCAAAGGAAACCATGATAAAAGCAGGCGTTCCTGTTGTTCCTGGTGTGGAAGGATTATTAGAAGGTGTTGATCATGCAAAAAAATCAGCAAAAGAAATTGGCTATCCCGTAATATTAAAAGCAACTGCAGGTGGTGGTGGTAAAGGAATGCGTGTAGTTACGCAGGAAAGTGACATTGAAAAAGCATTTGAAGCAGCCAAAACGGAAGCTGCCGCATCTTTCAAAAATGATGGCATCTACATGGAGAAATTTGTAGAAGAGCCGCGACATATTGAAATTCAAGTAGCAGGCGATCAATTCGGAACGGTTTGTCACCTTAGTGAACGCGATTGTTCCATACAACGTAGACATCAAAAATTAGTGGAAGAATCTCCTTCTCCATTTATGACCGATGACCTCCGTCAAAGAATGGGAGACGCTGCCATTAAAGCTGCTCAAGCGATTAATTACGAAAGTGTAGGTACAATAGAATTCCTTGTAGATAAACACCGCAACTTCTATTTCATGGAAATGAATACGCGTATTCAAGTGGAACATTGCGTAACCGAAGAAGTGATCAATTACGATCTTATAAAAGAACAAATCAAAATTGCTGCAGGAGAAAAAATTTCAGGAGATTCCTATTTTCCTAAGATGCATGCCATTGAATGCAGAATCAATGCCGAAGATCCCTATAATGATTTCAGACCAAGTCCGGGAAAAATAACGGTGCTGCATACTCCGGGTGGACATGGCGTTCGTGTAGATAGTCACGTTTATGCTGGCTATGTGATTCCTCCTTACTACGATAGCATGATTGCAAAACTTATAGCTGTAGCCCAAACAAGGGAAGAGGCTATTGATACTATGCACAGAGCGTTAAGCGAATATGTAATTGAAGGCATTAAAACAACCATCCCCTTTCATTTACAGTTGATGCAAAATGAAGACTTTAGAAAAGGGAATTTTACTACTAAGTTTATGGAATCATTCAAAATGAAATAATCCGCTTTAATATAAGTTTGTTTCTATTTTATTGCCGCAATTTTATACATGTCATCACCTTCTCTACATATTCTGATCAATGCGTATCGCCTCATGTATACGGCGAAAGCTATGGCAGATACTTATGAAGCCAATCGAAGCATTTGCAAATATGTTCACAGTACTTCTCGCGGACATGAAGCGATTCAGCTGGCAACTGCTTTTAATTTATTGCCATGTGATTATGTGAGTCCTTATTATCGTGATGAAAGCATCATGCTTGGTTTAGGATTTACTCCTTATCAATTGATGTTGCAATTATTAGCTAAAAGAGATGATATTTTCACCGGAGGAAAAGAATATTACAATCATCCCAATTATCGCGGTGCTGATAAGCCTACCATTATACACCAAAGCAGTGCTACTGGGATGCAGGCTATTCCTACCACTGGCATTGCTCAGGGAATTCAATACTTAGAAAAAATAAAACACGCTTCCTTAACAGCATCTTTTTCACCAGTAGTCATTTGTTCTTTAGGGGACGCCTCTGTTACTGAAGGCGAAGTAAGTGAGGCCTTTCAATTTGCAGCATTGCATCAACTTCCCATCATTTATCTGGTTCAAGACAATGACTGGGGAATCAGTGTAACTTCAGCAGAAGCAAGAACATCAAATGCCTATGATTTTATTGAAGGCTTTAAAGGCATCAATCGTGTAAGCATAGACGGTAGTGACTTCTCGGAATCCTACCAAACCATGAAAAAAGTTATTGATGAGGTAAGAGAAAAAAGACAACCATGGCTCGTGCATGCAAAAGTGCCTTTACTTGGCCATCATACCAGTGGAGTGAGAAAAGATTTTTACAGACAAGAGGAAGAATTGTCTTCGGCTTTCAAAAATGATCCTACACCACTTTTAAGAAAAAAATTATCTGCGTCAGGCATTAGTGAAAACGAACTTCTTGCTATAGAAAAAGAAGCCATTGATAAAGTAACAAAAGATTTTACCGATGCTACTCATGCTGCAGAACCGGATCCTCTTCATGTTGAAGATAAGGTGTTTGTGCAAACACCTGTTATTACTGAAAAAGGAAATCGAAGTCCTGATAACAAAGAAAAAATATTAATGGTAGTTGCTGCATTATTTGCGATTCGTGAAATAATGGAAGACTTCCCTGAAGCTATTTTATACGGCCAAGATGTAGGAAGAAGATTAGGCGGAGTTTTTAGAGAAGCCGCTACATTGGCAGAGCAATTTGGCGATCATAGGGTTTTCAATACTGCCATACAAGAAGCTTATATCATTGGCTCAACTGTTGGGATGAGCGCTGTTGGCGTAAAACCAATTGTTGAAGTTCAATTTGCAGATTACATCTATCCGGGGTTCAATCAATTGGTAACAGAAATTTCCAAGAGTTGTTATTTAAGTTGTGGAAAATTCCCTATCCAAACTTTAATCAGAGTTCCCATTGGAGCTTATGGTGGCGGTGGACCATACCATAGTGGAAGTATTGAGAGTACTTTATTGACGATTAAAGGAATAAAGATTGTCTATCCGTCGAATGCCGCAGATATGAAAGGATTAATGAAAGCGGCTTTCCTGGACCCTAATCCTGTTGTAATGCTGGAACATAAGGGTCTTTATTGGAGCAAAGTTCCAGGCACTGAAGAAGCAAAAAACATCGAACCAGATAGAGAGTATATTATCCCGTTGGGCAAGGCTGCAATCGCATTAACTGCAAATGAGGAAGCCATTGAAAATGGAGAAAGCTGTTGCATCATTACATATGGCATGGGTGTGTATTGGTCCAAAGCCGCTGCAAAAAAATTCAATAACCAGGTTGAAGTTATTGATCTCAGAACTTTATTTCCTTTGGATGAAGCCTTGATTTTTGAAAGAGTCAAATTACACAGCAAGTGTTTGATCGTTACAGAAGAACAACAAAATAATTCATTTGCAGAGGCCTTATCAGGAAGAATTTCAAATGCTTGCTTCAAATATCTGGATGCTCCAGTGGAAGTATTGGGTGCATTGAATTTGCCGGCAGTTCCCATGAATACAATACTTGAAAATGCAATGCTTCCCAACGCTGAAAAAGTTGCATCAAGAATAAAATTATTACTAAGCGAATAATTATACCACCAACCAATCAATCAACCAACCATCATCCCATCTTTCATTTGAAGGATGCGATTACTTTTCTTTGCTAAATCTTCATTATGTGTTACAATCAAAAATGTTTGATCAAACTCGTTTCTTAGATTGATAAAAAGCTGATGTAAATCATGAGCGTTTGCAGAATCTAAATTCCCTGTTGGCTCATCAGCCATTATGATAGCAGGGTTATTAATTAACGCTCTGGCAACTGCCACTCTTTGTTGTTCTCCTCCGGACAATTGCCCAGGTTTATTTTCTAATCTCTGGTTTAATCCCAGATAATCGAGTAGTTCTTTTGCTTTTTTTTCTGTAGCAACTTTATTTTTTCCTCCTATCCAGCCTGGGATACAAACATTTTCAAGTGCTGTAAACTCTGGAAGTAAGTGGTGAAATTGAAAAACGAAACCGATATGACTATTCCTGAAGGCTGCGAGCTTTTTTCCTTTGAGGCTCCCGATATTTTCGCCATTCATGACAATAGAACCATTATCAGGCGCATCCAAAGTACCTAATATGTGAAGCAAAGTACTTTTACCAGCCCCTGAAGCCCCTATAATACTAACAATTTCCCCTTTCTGGATATCCAGGTCTACACCTCTCAGCACTTCGATATTTCCATATTTCTTTTGAATCCCTCTTGCTTTTAACATGAGATAAAAATAACAATTTATCCCTTTAAAGTGTTAATAAATTAAAGAAAATGGACACGGTCTTAAAAACACTTTTGGTAATTTCGCAGTAACCTCTACATTTGCAAAATAAACCCCGTAAGAAAATGTTCTGGACACTTGAATTAGCCTCGCACTTGGAAGACGCTCCATGGCCTGCAACCAAAGATGAATTGATAGATTATAGTATTCGTAGTGGTGCGCCCATTGAAGTAATTGAAAACCTTCAGGAATTGGATGACGAAGGAGAAATCTATGAAAGCCTTGAAGATATTTGGCCAGATTATCCTAGTCAGGAAGATTTTTTCTTTAATGAAGATGAATATTAAAATTCCTATGGTTTACCATATTTCAAAACCGTTCTATTAAAGGACGGTTTTTTTAATGCCTATGATTGCCGATTTGAAAATCTGAATTTAAAATAAATCAATACCATGGAGAGAACACAAATAATGGAGTTGCAAATAATCACAGGTAATATTCCTTTCAGCACACCATAAACTACCCATATAATAGTACTTACAAAAACAATCAGTATCATAAAGAGATTCAAATCTTTAACACTCTTTGTCTTCCAGGTATGCACAACCTGAGGAATAAATGTAAGACTACTAAAAGCTGATCAAATATGCCCTATGACTTCTGTTGTATCCATTAGGTTCGTTCGTTGGTTGATTCGTTCATTGGTTGGTTCGTTCATTGGTTGGTTCGTTGATTAGGCGATTCGATCATTATTGGTTTCAACAATCCTTCAACCTTTCAACAACCTTTCAACAATCTTTCAACCCTTCAAAAACCCTTCAACAACCTTTCAACCCTTCAAAAACCTTTCTACAATTATTTCTCCATTTGCTCTATTACAGCATTAGTCACACCGGTAAACGAAAACCCACCATCGTGAAAAAGATTCTGCATAGTAACCATTCTTGTATGATCACTAAACATCACAACGCAATAATTAGCACAATCTTCTGCACTAGCGTTACCCAAAGGGCTCATCTTTTCTGCATAATTGATAAAGCCATCAAAGCCCTTTACACCACTCCCTGCAGTTGTACGGGTCGGCGACTGTGATATGGTATTTACTCTGACATGATTTTTTACACCGTAATGATAGCCAAAACTGCGAGCTACACTTTCCAATAAAGATTTGGCATCAGCCATTTCATTGTAATCAGGAAAAACCCTTTGAGCAGCGATATAACTTAATGCGATAACACTACCCCAATCATTAATCGCCTCTTTTTTCATACAAGTTGCCAACACTCTATGTAAACTCATTGATGAGATTTCAAATGTTTTTAAATTATGAGTATAATCAATCTCGGTATAATGTTTTCCTTTACGCACATTCAAACTCATCCCAATAGAATGAAGAATAAAATCAAAACCTCCCCCGAAATGCTCCATCGACTTTGTTATTAAATTATCTACATCTTCTCCATTACTAACATCACAAGCAATTACAGGCGCATTTATTTTCTCGGCCAACTTATTTATTTCTCCCATACGCATGGCCACAGGAGCATTCGTTAAAACAATCTGAGCACCTTCTTCATGACATTTTAAAGCCGTTATCCATGCAATAGATTTTTCATCAAGTGCTCCAAAAATGATTCCTTTTTTTCCTTTCAACAGATTATTGCCCATAATTGATAAATATTTCTTTGATTATTAAAGATTTGTAAAATTAATTGTTCTAGTTCAATTTCCTATCATCTCTTTTGCATTCTCTAAAGCCGCCGCAGTTGGCTTTTCTCCACCAAGCATTTTTGCAATAGCTACAATCCGTTGTTCTTGATTTAGAACACTCACTCTTGTTGCTATTTTATCCCCATCAGCCTCTTTGTATACAAAATAATGATTTGTAGCACGAGCTGCAATTTGAGGCTGATGCGTTATAGCAATCAATTGATGTGCCGCAGACAAATCTTTCATAATGATCCCTACCTGTTTGGCTGCTTCTCCACTAATCCCTGTATCTATTTCATCGAAAATCAAAGTTGGCAAAGATAATTTTTGTGCCACCAAAGATTTTATACTTAACATCAATCTGCTCAATTCCCCACCACTGGCCACTTTCCCCAAT
>CALQJH020000074.1 GCA_943330835.2 Candidatus Kuenenia stuttgartensis | reverse complement strand
TTGCTTCAAAAATAGAAAGTGGTATTGTGTGGATTAATTGCTGGTTACAAAGAGATTTAAGAACCCCATTTGGAGGCGTTAAAAACAGTGGCGTTGGTAGAGAAGGTGGTTTGGAAGCGATGCGGTTTTTTACGGAGGCGAAGAATGTGTGTATTCAATATTAGTTTGTGGTTTGCGGTTTACTTAATTTTATTTAGTTCTTTTTCTTTACCATAGAATTTAATAAGAATATTTTAATGTACATTTTTAAATCGTACAAATAAAATACTATGGCAACTATCAGAAGATTTGAAGATCTTGAGATTTGGATAATTGCGAGACAAATAAATAAAAAGGTTATTAATTGTCTAGAAATTCTGAATTAAAAAGAGATTTCGGATTAAAAGATCAGATATCAAGATCATCAGAATCTGTAATGAACAATATAGTGACTTACTGAATGATGCAGAAAAATTAAACAATAAAATCGCTGCATTTATTAACTATCTGAACTACTCAAAACATAAAGGATTAAAATACATGAACAGGGAAACAACAAATAACAAACAACAAATAACAAACTCTAAAACTGAAATAATCAAAACCGAAAAAGCCGCCACTCCCCTCGGCGCCTACCCTCATGCAAGAAAAGTCGGGGAATTATTGTTTCTATCAGGAATTGGTAGCCGAAGTGCGGTTGACAACAAAATACCTGGCTTAGAAATAGACGAAGCGGGCAATATTGTAAAGTATGATATCGAAGCAGAGTGCCATGCTGTTTTTGCTAATGTGAAAGCCGTGCTCGAAGCAAGTGGCAGCAGCTGGGAAAAGATAGTAGATGTAACCGTTTACTTAACAAATATGAAAGCAGACTTTCCTGTTTACAATAAAATATACAGTGACTACTTTTCAGGAGTAGAAGCATGCAGGACTACTGTGGAAGTAAAAAGTTTGCCCACACCTATTGCTATAGAATTAAAAGTGATAGCAACAATCGAATGATGGTTTATGAGTTAATAAGAGCCAACTAATTCCGAACAAACCTATTGAACTTATTGAACCTTTTAACCTTATTAAACCTTTTAACCTTACAAAATGACCTTTTCCAATACACTCGAATACGCCAGACAAGTTGATGAACAGGATTCATTGAAACATTTCCGTGACAAATTTTATATCCCAATGGTTAATGGAAAAGAGTCTATTTATTTTACAGGAAATTCTTTAGGCCTTCAAGCAAAAACAACTCAGGATTATGTTTTGAATGAATTGGAAGATTGGGCGAATTATGGCGTTGAAGGACACTTTCATGCAAGAAACCCCTGGGTGAGTTATCATGAAATTTTTCCTGAAATTTTAGGCACTATCGTAGGTGCATTACCCGAAGAAATTGTAGTCATGAACCAGCTGACCGTCAATTTACATTTATTAATGACGAGCTTTTATCGCCCTACAAGTAAAAGATTCAAAATCATTTGTGAGGCAAAAGCATTCCCTTCTGATCAATACGCCTTTCAATCTCAAGTTAAATTACACGGCTTGAATCCTGATGATGCGATTATTGAAGTTCAACCCAAGGAAGGCAGTTCTTACATTAAATTATCAGATATCATTGATACTATTAAAAAACATGGAGAAGAAACTGCATTGGTGATTTTTGGCGGAGTCAATTACTACAGCGGACAAGTATTTGATATGCAAGCCATCTGTAAAGCAGCTCATGAAGTTGGCGCCTATTGCGGTTTTGATCTGGCTCATGCTGCAGGCAATGTAAATCTAGAATTGCACGACTGGAATATAGATTTCGCTTGCTGGTGTTCGTATAAATATTTGAATAGTGGGCCCGGCGGAGTAGCAGGTGCGTTTATACATCAACGTCATATATCAGACTCTTCCCTTCCAAGACTTGCAGGTTGGTGGGGACACGACAAAGACACTCGATTTAAAATGGACAAGGAGTTTCATCCTATTCCAACTGCAGAAGGATGGCAATTGAGTAACGCACCAGTATTAAGTATGTCTGCACATAAGGCTTCTTTAGATATTTTCGCAGAAGCTGGTATGCATAATTTAGTTGCCAAAGGGAAAATGTTGAGTGGTTATTTGTTATTCATATTAAATGAAATCAATAAAAATTCATCAGAGAAATTAATTGAAATCATCACTCCATTAAATGAAACAGAAAGAGGATGTCAGGTTTCTATACTGATGCTAAAAGATGGCAAAAAAGTTTTTGACGAATTGATAAAACATAGTGTAATCGCAGATTGGAGAGAACCCAATGTAATCAGAATAGCTCCAGTTCCTTTGTACAATAGCTTTGAAGATTTGTTTAATTTTGGGAAGATTATTCAGGAGAGTCTATTGGGGTGAGAACGTATTTTTTTAAGATGTTTAAAATGTTCAAGAGGTTCAAAATGTTTTTCAAAGAATAGTTAACTTCTTTCAACTTTTTAAACTCATTAAACTTTTTGAACGTTTGAAACCTACCAAACTTTTTAACTTATTGAACTTTTGAAACTTTTTTACTTATGCAAAAAGAAATAACGATCATCGGCGCCGGACTTGTAGGCTCACTGTTGTCCATCTATCTATCCAAACAAAATTATAAAGTAAAAATATACGAACGTCGCCCCGATATGCGAAAATTATCCATGAGTGCAGGACGTTCCATCAATTTGGCCTTGAGCGACAGAGGCATAAAAGCTTTGGAAGAAGTGGGTATCATGGATGAAATTAGAAAAATTGCTATA
Source organism: Candidatus Kuenenia stuttgartensis (assembly GCA_943330835.2). The sequence goes on along the minus strand of CALQJH020000074.1, from coordinate 5,786 downwards.
CCCATGCATGGTCGTCAATTACATCATGCAGATGGCACTTCTGGATACCAGCCCTATGGTAAAGATGGTCAATTTATTAATTCTGTATCAAGAGGAGACTTAAACAGAACACTTATGAATCTCGCAGAGCAAAACAATGTAGAGATTTACTTTAATGAAACATGTAAAAATATAGATTGGAAAAAAAATGAAATCCATTTTACAAACACCGAAAAAAATAACACTCATCTTGCTAAGCAGGATTTGATTTTTGGTAGCGATGGTGCATTTTCTGCTGCAAGACTTACACATCAATTACAACACGACAGATTTCAATACGAACAATATTATATTGACTTTGGCTATAAAGAATTAACAATACCTGCGGGAGCTAATGGCACTTTTTTAATGGAGAAAAATGCACTCCATATTTGGCCTCGTGGAAATTACATGTTGATCGCATTGCCAAATATAGATGGCAGCTTTACTTGTACATTATTCTTTCCTTTTGAAGGTGAGCCATCATTCCAATCATTGAAAACACCAGAACAAGCAAGAGCTCTTTTTAATAAAGTTTTTGCAGACGCTTCCGCATTGATGCCTCATTTAGAAAAAGAATTCTTCAACAACGCCACATCCTCTTTGGTTACTGTAAAATGTTATCCATGGATCAGAGAAGATAAATTTGCATTAATTGGTGATGCAGCTCATGCGATAGTCCCCTTCTTCGGACAAGGCATGAATTGTGGTTTTGAAGACTGCTCCGTTTTAAATCAATTGATTAATAAACATCAACACAATTGGAATGGCATTTTAAATGAATACCAATCTTTAAGAAAACCTGATGGTGACGCGATTGCAACCTTAGCCCTAAATAATTTTGTGGAAATGAGAGATAAAGTTGCAGACCCTGTATTTCTTTTGCAAAAAAAGATTGAAGCTCATTTCAATGCAAAACATCCTGACAAATGGACACCTGCATACAGTTTAGTTACTTTTAGCCCGGAAGTCAGATACAGCGAGGCGTTGAGCAGAGGCAACAAACAACAAGCCATCATGGATGAAGTGATGCAAACAAAGGATATTGAATCAATTTGGGATAGTGAGGAAGTTGAAAAAATGATACTGAGCAAAATTAGCAAGTAATTTTTTACCGTACTGAACAGGAGAAAATGAGTTGTCGCAGAGTTTCATTCTCCAATATCCAAATCAACTAATCAACTTCGCCACTCCATCAAAAACCAACCCCGCCCATTTAGTATATTCCTTTCTAGAGGGATGCAAACCATCTCCTGCTAAAAAATCCGGATTAGAGCCCTCTTCTCTTTGTAACGAGGTGATTTCAATGAAATGACATTGATTTTCTAATGCTATTTCTTCACAAGCTTTATTGTAAAGATCAATTTCATTTGCAATTTGTGCTTTATCTCTATCTGCTGCAAATGGCGTAACGCCCCAATCGGGAATACTGATTACAAAAACATGTTGAGCATTTCCAGCTGCAAATGCAACCGCTTGTTTTAATAAATCCTGAAATTCAGGTTTAAAATTTTCAACACTTCTTCCTCTGTATTGATTGTTGACTCCAATGAGTAGACTAACAAAATCATATTGAGATAAAAATGTTGTCGCTGAAATTTGAGCAGCCAACTCATCTGTTGTCCAGCCGGTTTTGGCAATAATTTCTGGAGCAAGAAACTGGTGTTTGTTTTTAAACTGATTTCTTAAAAGTTGAACAGTTTGATATGGAAATGATTCATGCAAAGACACTTGCTCTCCTATCGTGTAACTGTCACCTAATGCGAGATATGAATAAGTCATGTTGCAATTTAGCGAATTGTGGGAATGTGATTGAATTTAACAGCATATTTCAATAAAACTCATTAATAAAGTTATTGTTGAAAATTCTAGCCAAAATCTTTAGACATATTTTCAATTAACAATCTACTTATTGAATAATATTCGGATTTCTTTTTGAAGTATTGAATACCCATTAAATCAACTGAAATCTCAAACAAAACTATACAATAGCCATTTTTGGTTGGTATATTTGCATGTCCTTAAAAAATGAATATTTAATTAATTCTTATGGCAGCAAAAACTGATAATTTTCAATCACCTGATTATTTTGGTGTAGATGAACTACTGACCGAAGAACACAAACTTATCCGGGAAGCCGTTCGTAATTATGTAAAAAAAGAAATTTCTCCTATTATAGAAGATTATGCGCAACGTGCAGAATTTCCTCAGCATATCGTAAAACAATTAGGCGACTTAGGTTGCTTTGGGCCTACTGTTCCTGAGCAATATGGCGGTGGCGGGTTAGATTATATTTCTTATGGTTTGATGATGCAGGAATTGGAGCGTGGAGATAGTGGTGTTCGTTCTACAGCTTCTGTACAAGGGAGCTTGGTAATGTTTCCCATTTATCAATACGGCAGTGAAGCTCAACGAAATAAATATTTACCCAAGTTAGCAAGCGGTGAATGGCTAGGTTGTTTTGGATTGACCGAACCTAATCATGGAAGTGATCCGGGTGGTATGTTAACCAATATTAAAGATGCCAGTGACCACGTCATTTTAAATGGTGCAAAAATGTGGATTAGTAACGCCCCGTTTTCTCAAGTTGCTGTTGTTTGGGCAAAAAATGAAGCCGGGGAAATACAAGGTGTAATTGTGGAAAGAGGTATGGAAGGCTTTACCACTCCTACTACCCATGGCAAATGGAGTTTACGCGCAAGCGCAACCGGGGAATTGGTTTTTGACAATGTAAAAGTGCCAAAAGAAAATATTCTGCCCAATATAAAAGGATTAAAAGGCCCTTTAGGTTGTTTAACTAAAGCAAGATATGGTATTGCCTGGGGTGCTATTGGTGCTGCTATGGATTGTTATGATATTGCATTAAACTACAGCAAAGAAAGAATACAATTTGGCAGACCAATTGGTGGATTTCAATTGCAACAAAAGAAACTGGCTGAAATGGTTACGGAAATTACCAAAGCGCAATTAATGAACTGGAGATTGGGTGTATTAATGAATGAAGGAAAAGTTACACCTGCTCAAGTAAGTATGGCAAAAAGAAATGCATGCGAAGTGGCAACAAATATTTGCAGAGATGCACGTCAAATGCTAGGCGGAATGGGCATTACAGGCGAGTACCCTGTTATGCGCCATATGATGAATTTAGAAAGTGTAATTACATATGAAGGAACCCACGATATTCATTTACTCATAACAGGAATGGATGTGACGGGGTTTAATGCTTTTAGTTAAGTAAGGAGAGTGTTGAAAATGTTTCAAAGGTTGAAGATAATTTGTTCAAAAGGTTTCAAATGTTCAAAAGATTTTATAACTCCGATAACTTTTAACTTATTCAACCTCCTGAACTCATTAAACCTCCTGAACTTTTAAAAAAGACAAAATGAACATAACAAACGTCAGCGTCATTGGAGCAGGCACTATGGGAAATGGCATCGCGCATGTATTTGCTCAAACAGGTTTTTCTGTAACCTTAATAGATGTAAATGCTAGTCAGCTTGAAAAAGCCATTGCAACCATCTCTAAAAATCTGGATCGTCAAATTGTAAAAGGAAGTTTAACAGAAGAACAAAAAACTGCTACCTTAAATAATATCACAACAAATACTTCAGTAGCCGAAGGAGTAAAATCTGCACAATTAGTAGTTGAAGCCGCTACTGAAAATATAAATCTGAAACTCGAGATTTTCAAACAGATGGATGCATCAGCTCCAAGCGGCTGTATCCTTGCAACTAATACTTCGTCCATTTCCATCACCAAAATTGCAGCGGTAACAAAACGTCCTGATTTAGTTATTGGCATGCATTTCATGAATCCCGTACCGGTAATGAAACTGGTTGAAATCATTAATGGATATGCTACATCAAAAGAAGTAACTGATACGATTAATACACTCAGCAAACAATTAGGCAAAGTACCTTGTACAGTAAATGACTACCCAGGTTTTATTGCTAATCGTATTTTGATGCCGATGATTAATGAAGCAATTTATAGTTTATATGAAGGAGTTGCAGGAGTTGAAGAAATTGATACTGTAATGAAATTAGGAATGGCTCATCCGATGGGCCCCTTACAATTAGCCGATTTCATTGGTTTAGATGTTTGTCATAGTATTTTAAAAGTACTTCATGATGGCTTTGGTAATCCAAAATACGCTCCTTGTCCTTTACTAACGAATATGGTTACTGCAGGAAAGCTAGGTGCTAAATCTGGCGAAGGATTTTATATTTACACGCCTGGAAGTAAAGAATTGATGGTAAGTTCAAATTTTAAAAAATAATTTATGGTAGATAACAAATTAATTACAACGAGTAATGCTTTAGAAGGATATAGGATCACAAAACAATTAGGTTTGGTTCGTGGTATAACAGTACGATCTAGAAGTGCTATTGGAAATATTGCAGGCGGCTTCATGACCTTATTTGGAGGCAGAAGCACCATTTATACTCAACTCTGTGAGACTGCCCGTGAAGAAGCACTTCAGTTGATGATTCAACATGGCAATGAAATGGATTGCAATGCAATCATCAATATGCGTTATGATGCTAATGAAGTGATGAATGGAGTTACTGAAGTATTGGCTTATGGAACTGCTGTGGTTGTAGAGAAAATTTAGTTTAAACCGGATTTTTCAGCCTTTCTGATTTCCACTTTTGATTTTGCGATATTGCAATAATACGAATACGCTTTGTGAGCGACCAAATATCTTCACTTAATTTTATTTAGTCGCTGCATTACAATACCCTATACAAAAAATATTACTTTTCAAACTTTTTGGGATCCAATGCTGATGGTGACCAGGCCTCAAAAAATGCCGCCACTTTTTTCACATCATAACTTGAAATGCCATCTTCCAGATATTCTGAATTTTGGGTATGAATTCGCTCTCCTTTTTCATTTAAGATAATAAATACTGGAAATCCAAATCTTTGAGGGAAGTCATATTTTTTATAGATTTCGGAGTTTTTATTTTCTTTACTATAATTCAAATGGTACCAAACAAAATTTTCATTGATCAAAGAGTCGAGATGTTTATCGGTTGTACAAACTCTATAAAACTCAACGCACCATTTGCACCAATTACCGCCGCCTTGGAGTAGTACATATTTATGTTCAGCTTTCGCTTTTTGAATAGCGGATTCGATATCAGCAGATGCATTGGCTTCGGGATGATAGATTGTGGGCTTTTGCGCCATCAACGATAGTATTGATAAACTTAAGGTTATAAGGAGAATAGTTTTTTTCATTTTATATTTTTTATTCGTGAAGATAAATAATTCCAATCAACCAATCATAGATTTCACGCAAAGTTCGCAAGGGGGCAAGGTGGAAAAGTAAAAATTGAAAAGTAAAAATAAATTCAAATTATAAACGAAAAACAACAAACTTTCAAATCAACTAGTCAACCTCTCAACTAACCCACCAACCCATACGATTCCTTAATCATCTCTTTGATCTGTTTAGAACTCAATCTCCCATCAACAATTACCGTATTCCAATGCTTTTTATTCATATGATAACCAGGCAAAACAGTTTCAGGATATTCCTCTCTTAATTCAATAGCCTTTTCGGGATTACATTTTACATTGAATTGCGTAACCATTTCATCTAAAGGCAATAATAAGAACATCTTTGATTTTATTTTAAAAACCAACACCGATTCACCAAAAGGAAATCCTTCTGTTACATCTGGTAACGATAATGCGTAGTCTCTGATCTCCTCAATATTCATTTTTTAATTTTAATGAAAATGCCCCTCAATGAAGAGA
>CALQJH020000073.1 GCA_943330835.2 Candidatus Kuenenia stuttgartensis | reverse complement strand
TTTCTTCGCATATCATGCAGGAAGTCGAGGCTCTTTGCAAAAGAGTAGTAATCATCAATAAAGGAAACATCGTAGCAGATGACCTTTTGAGTAATTTACAAAAAGGAAATACAGAAAGCCATTTTGTTTCGGTACAATTTAAAGAGTCGCTGGATAAAAAAGATTTCAATCAAATCAAAGATTGCTTTGCCATAAGGGCAGTAGAACATTCCACTTTTATTTTCGAAACCAATCATCCGGAGCAGGTAAGAAAACAACTATTGGCATTAAGTATAGAAAAAAATCTCAACATTATTTCACTAAATAGCGAAAAACAACATCTGGAAGCCATATTCAAAACACTTACCCAATAGTTTGTTTTTGAATCAAGGCATAAAGATTGTTTCTTTGCAAAACATAAAATCAAAAAATAAACATGAGTTACATTGCTTCCATCCATGCAAGACAAATTTTAGACAGTAGAGGAAACCCAACCATTGAAGTTGATATCTTAACCGAGAATGAAAACCTTGGTCGTGCGGCTGTACCAAGTGGTGCAAGTACAGGCATTCATGAGGCTGTAGAATTAAGAGACAACAATAAAAAGCTATACGGAGGGAAAGGAGTTTTAAAGGCAGTTAAAAATGTAAACACGTTAATAAGTGAGCAATTATTGGGTTGGGATGTTACAGATCAAACAGGAATAGATGCTATGATGATCCAGCTTGACAAAACAGAAAATAAAAGCAAGTTGGGCGCAAATGCAATGCTCGCAGTTAGTTTGGCCGTTGCTAAAGCAGCAGCATTAGAAGCGAAATTGCCTTTATACAGATATATAGGTGGGACCAACGCCACAACTTTACCCATTCCAATGATGAATATATTGAATGGTGGTGCTCATGCTGACAACAAAATAGATTTCCAGGAATTTATGGTAATGCCAGTTGGAGCCAAGTCTTTCAGTGAAGGTTTACAATGGGGTGTTGAAATTTTTCATGCGTTGAAAACCGTATTAAAGAAAAAAGGATACAGTACCAATGTAGGTGATGAGGGCGGATTTGCGCCAAATATTCAAAGTAATGAAGAAGCCATTGAAACTGTATTAACCGCTATCCAAGCTGCGGGATATAAAACTGGTAGTCAAATTGCAATTGCAATGGATGCTGCAAATAGTGAATTGTGGAATGCAAAAGAGAAAAAATATATTTTCCATAAAAGTGATGGAAAGAAAATGACAAGCGAGCAATTGGTAAATTATTGGGAAAGTTGGGTGAAACAATATCCTATTATTTCTATTGAAGATGGAATGGCTGAAGATGATTGGAAAGGATGGAAAATGCTGACAGAAAGATTAGGAAAAAAATGCCAACTGGTTGGTGATGATTTATTTGTAACCAATGTAAAACGTTTGGAAAGAGGCATCAAAGACAATACAGCAAATGCGCTATTGGTAAAAGTGAATCAAATTGGAACACTTACTGAGACCATAAATGCAGTAAGCATGGCACAGCAAAATGGTTACAATACCATTATGAGTCATCGAAGTGGAGAAACAGAAGACAGTACCATTGCAGACCTAGCAGTTGCGCTTAATTGTGGTCAGATTAAAACAGGATCAGCTTCCAGAAGTGATAGAATGGCTAAATACAATCAATTGATTAGAATTGAAGAAATGCTTGGCAGCAATGGCATTTACCCAGCAGGTAAAATTAAATTTGGCAAATAATAAAAAGAAGTGCCAGAAAATAAAATGTTATTAAATAATAAGTCATAAATTAGTACCTAATAAAAATTATGAATTTACTTTCACGCGCATATCTTGTAGTTAAAAATAAATACTTCATTGCTACGTTGTGTTTTATGATCTGGATGACTTTTTTTGATCCTAAAGATTGGGGACTATTATCAGCCAGACTTGATAAGCTACAAGATTTACAAAAAAGCGAGCAGGTTTTAATCAAACAGATTGCAGATACCAGAGTTGAATTGAATTTGTTAAAATCAAATGCTCAAACTGTTGAGCGTTATTCCAGAGAGAAATACCTCATGAAAAAAGATAATGAGGACCTTTTTTTAGTAAAAGCACCATAAAAGAGAATATTTATTTATAGGTATACAATAATCTTAGTTAAAAGTCGTTTATACTGTGGATTTGGATAATTTATAGAACTTTAAACCCCTCAAATGCTTATGCACGCATTCACATCGGAAGATTTGTTACAATACTTATATGGAGAAACTCCCACTGAAAAAGCAGCTTTAATCAAGACCGCTTTGGAAAACGATTGGACTTTACAGGAAGAAATGAAGATTTTATCTGGAGAAATAGACATGTTAGAGGCCATCAGTCTTTCCCCAAGTAAGAAATCAATTGACAACATCTTAAACTATGCAAAAAAAAACGTTGAGCCCATTATAGAGCTTGTATAAAAAATATTTTATTACAAAACCGCCCGTTTCCTACACCATAGAAGCGGGTTTTTTTATGACAAAAAAAGATCGATATCATTTCGTAATTGACTATTTTATTAAAAATAAATTAGATGCTGAAACGGAACTACATTACAAGAGTTCCTTTCAATTATTAGTAGCTGTAATCCTATCCGCTCAGTGTACAGATAAACGGGTAAATATGGTCACTCCTGCCCTTTTTGAAAAATATCCAGATTCCAAAGCCCTATCCAACGCTGATTTCGAAAATTTATTCCCTTTAGTTAGAAGCATTTCTTATCCAAATAATAAAGCCAGGCATTTAATTGGAATGGCCATAATGGTGGAAAATAATTATAATGGTGAGATCCCTTTAAAAGTAGAGGAATTGGTTAAATTACCCGGGGTTGGCAGAAAGACCGCTAATGTTATCACTTCCGTAATTGACCAACAGCCTAATATGGCTGTAGATACTCATGTTTTTCGGGTAAGTGCGCGAATTGGTTTGACCACAGCTGCAAAAACGCCCTTAGCTACAGAAAAACAATTGATAAAGCAACTACCGAAAGCCTTAATTCACAAAGCACACCATTGGTTGATATTACATGGAAGATATATCTGTACAGCAAGAAATCCAAAATGTGAAAAATGCGGAATAAGTCTTGCTTGCAAATTTTACAATAAAGCAAAAATTAATGTGTGAATGTAAAAATAATTGGATAAAATTTGCTTAATTTGTGTACCCAATCGTAACAATAACTGACATAATTAATACAGCAAATGAAAAGATTTCTTTTTTTGTTAAGTTTTCTGGTGTTTTTTAATAGTGTTTCTAATACTATACAAGCACAATATTATTTCGATAATAGCGACTACTATTATAACCCTGTTACTTTTGAAATCGGAGGTTCTGTAGGCTTAATGAATTGTATGACAGATTTGGGGGGGAAAAAGGGTATTGGAAAAAAATTCACTAAAGATCTTAATCTTGGAGAAAACCATCTTGCTTTTGGCGCTTTTGCAAGTGTTACGTATAAATCTGCAGTTGCACTTCGATTAGAAGCTAGTTTTGGGAAAGTGTCTGCTAATGATGCCGTTTTAAAATCTGTACCAGTTACTGATCCTGCATCTGCCAGATATCACAGAAATCTAAATTTCGAAAGTTCAATTTCAGAATTTTCTCTTTTAGCTGAAATTCATCCTCTTTTTATTTTCTGGAATTGGTCGGAAAACGAAAATGGGCCACCGAAATTATCTCCTTATTTACTCGGAGGTATAGGTCAATTTTCATTTAATCCTCAAGCAAACCTTAACAACAATATGGTAGACTTGCAACCTTTGAGTACAGAAGGGCAAGGATTTGCAGAATATCCAGATAGACCTGTATATAAACTTAAGCAAATGAATTACCCCATTGGATTGGGATTGAAGTATGAATTGTCTTCATTGATAAACTTAAGAGCAGAATTTGTATATCGTATGTTAAATACGGACTATCTTGATGATTGCAGTACTACTTACATAGATCCTTCTGTGTATGAAAACCATTTTTCTGGTTCAAAACAAAGAAATGCTGCAATTTTATCTAACAGACAAGACGAAATTCTTGATGGCTATTATAAAATGGGAGTTGGCTCTAAACGAGGTGATGCAACACAAAAAGACAGTTACTTCACTTTCAATATTAAGGTTTCGATGAACATTGGAAGAGAAAGGATAAGAAACTAATTAAGAAATATAGTTTACAATAAATTCTTCACTTCTCTTATTATTTCGCCTTTGGTTATGGGTATACCCATAATTTTATTGTAACCTTTTGCATCTACTAAATAAATATCTCTGATAATCTTGATTAATTGTCCGTTATTTATTTCAGGTATCAACACTTTATCAAAATTTCCAATAATTTCTCCGAGGTTTCTTGGCAAAGGTCGAATGTAACGGATATGTGCATGCGAAACTTCGTGTCCTTCATTTTGTAAATCAATACAAGCGCTTTTTATTGCTCCATAAGTACTTCCCCATCCAATCACCAATACCTTTCCTTTTTCAGGGCCGCTATCTAGTTTTTGCAAAGGAACATGATTCGCAATCTGATCTACTTTTTCTTGTCTGATTTTCACCATGGTTTGATGATTCTCTGGATCATAGCTGATATTGCCGGTGATGTTTTGTTTTTCTAACCCTCCGATACGATGCTCAAAACCTTTAGTACCAGGAATTACCCATGGTCGTGCTAATTTTTCATCTCTGGTATAAGGTTGAAATTTTTCTTCCCTTTCATCAAGTGCTGACTTGAACTGTGTTTTAATTTCAGGCAAATTTTGTGATTGAGGGAATTTCCATGGTTCGGCACCATTTGCAATATAACCATCACTCAATAAAATTACAGGTGTCATATGTTGTATGGCAATCCTTACTGCTTCAAAAGCGACCTCAAAACAATCACTAGGAGTAGAAGATGCAATTACTGGAATTGGGCATTCCCCATTTCTTCCATAATACGCTTGTAATAAATCACTTTGTTCTGTTTTGGTAGGCAAACCTGTACTTGGCCCGCCACGTTGAATATCACATATTACCAAAGGCAATTCCAGCATTACAGCCAAACCCATTGCCTCGGCTTTCAAAGCCATGCCTGGACCAGAAGTAGTAGTCACTCCAATAGAACCTCCATAACTGGCTCCGATAGCCGAAGTAATAGCAGCAATTTCATCTTCTGCCTGAAAAGTTTTAATCCCAAAAGATTTATAGCGACTCAATTCATGTAAAATATCTGATGCTGGAGTAATCGGATAGCTACCCAAAAATAAGGGAAGGCCACTTTTTTGAGAAGCAGCAATCAAACCATAAGTTAATGCTTGATTGCCCATGATAGAACGATAAGTACCTGGTTCCATTTTTGCCTTTGGCACAGTAAATCTGCTTGTAAATGTTTCTGTTGTATCTGCGTAATTATAACCCGCTTGTAATACTTTAATATTACTTTCAAGGATATCAGATTTTTTAGAAAATTTCTCCTTCAAGAAACTAATGGTATTATCCATGTCGCGATTATACATCCAATATAAAAAACCCAGAACAAACATATTTTTAGCACGATCCTTTTCTTTTGTCCCCATGGTGAAGTCTTTTAGGGCTTCCCGAGTCATTTTAGTAACATCCATTTTAATCAGCTCGTAAGAATCAAGACTGTTGTTTTCCAGCGGATTTACTCCATCAGTATAATTGGCCAATCGAAGATTTTTCGTATCAAAGCCATCTACATTTGCAATAATTATCCCACCCTTTTTTACAGCAGTTAGATTAACTTTTAATGCAGCTGCGTTCATCGCTACAAGCACATCACACTCATCTCCAGGTGTGTAAATTCTGTCACTACTGAATCTTAATTGATAGCCACTAACACCAGGAAGCGTACCTATTGGGGCACGGATTTCTGCAGGGAAATCCGGGAAGGTTGCTAAGTCTAATCCTATTAAAGCTGTATTATTAGTAAACTGACTTCCTGTTAATTGCATTCCATCTCCACTATCGCCTGCAAATTTTATAATCACCTCTTGTAGTACTTCTTGTTGCGCTGCCATTTGCTGTGGGTTAAAATAAAAGCTTAATTAAGCATAAATAAATAAGTAGCAAAGTTACTGAATACAAATAAGAGAATAAAGAGAAAAAAATAGGAATCTTAATACGGATTTCCAATGAATGAAGTAGGTTTGTACAAACTAACTCTATGCAAGATCTTAAAGATTTCCTTTTGCCTATAAACATGCAAGAACTCATTGAGGACAATGTATATACAGAAGGGCAATTCGCGAAACAGCTTTCCATTTATGAAAATAATATTCCTGATCTTGATAAAACTGAACTTGTAATTATTGGTATTGGGGAAACAAGAGGGGTAGGAATTATTGATGATAGCTATGAGGCGCCAAACAACATAAGAAAAGAATTATACAAATTATTTTGCTGGCATGAGGATATTAAAATAGCAGATCTTGGCAACATCAGGCATGGTGCGACATTAAAAGACAGTTATGCTGCGCTTCAAACGGTACTTTCAGAATTGTTAATGATGCAGAAAACGGTTATCATTCTTGGCGGCTCACATGATATCACCCTTGCGCAATACAACACGTACAAATCATTAAATCAAATTATAGAAGCAACTTGTATTGATGCATTAATTGATCTGAGAGGTGATAGTATTTTTAAAAATGAAAGTTTTTTGTTGGACATGTTAACCACTGAGCCGAATATGATCAGACATTACAATCACATCGGATTTCAAAGTTATTTTGTTCATCCCCGATTATTGGAAACAATGGATAAATTAAGATTTGATTGCTACAGAGTTGGTGTTGTAAAAGAAGATATTGAAGAAATGGAACCCGTTATTAGAAATTCACATTTTGTAAGCTTTGATATTTGTGCCATTGAAAATAGTGCTGCTCCATCAAGTATTCAAAGTCCTAATGGATTGAATGGCGAACAAGCTTGTACCCTTTCACAATATGCAGGTCTGAGTGCTAATTTAAATAGTTTTGGTATTTATGGTTATCAGCCAAAACTCGATCAGAACAAACAGACTGCCAAACAAATCTCACAAATGATCTGGTATTTTATAGACGGTGTTAGCCGGAAAAAACAAGAAGCGAATCTTAACGAAACAAGTAGATTCAATGAATACCATACTTTTTTAAATGAAGTTGACACTATTTTCCTGCAGAGTAAAAAAACTAATCGCTGGTGGATGCAAATGCCTGACAAAAAGTTTATTGCTTGCTCTTATAAAGATTATGTTAGAGCCAGCAGAAATGAAATGCCTGAAAGATGGTTGAGGGCGCAGGAGAGGATTAGTTAGTTAAGAAAGATATTTCAGAGGTTTAAAAGGTTTCAGATGTTCAAAAGGCTTATTAAAATAGGACCAGTTGATTTAAAGGCGAAAAAGTTCTCTGCCTAAACTCTTTCTCTCATGTTCTTTGCAGTTTTATTTTACCGCGGAGAAATAAGAACGCTGAGTTACGCGAAGTGGATTAGTTGAAAGGTTGATTTGAAGAAGTTTGTTGTTTATTGTTTGTTGTTTATTAAAATACTCATTGTACAATGGTTAATTTAACATTTTAAACCTATTGAACCTTTGAAACCTAAAAAATACCCTTATGCAAAAACTGAAAACCATACTATTAAAATGTCTTTTGGGAAGCATCGTACTTCTCTCCTCTTGCCGTTCCTCCAGAAATATTTCAAAAGAAGAAACAAAAAACAATTTATTAAAGGACAGCTTGATTAATTCCGGTCACCTAGGAATCAGTATTTACGAACCCTCTACAGGAAATTACATTTACAACTATAACGCTGAAAAATATTTTATCCCTGCGAGTACTACTAAATTATTTACACTCTATGCAGGTTTGAAACATTTAGGAGATAGCATCACAGCCATTGAATATAAAATAGAAAGAGATACGTTATTTGTTTTACCAACAGGCGACCCAACTTATTTACACAAAGACTTTACTGTTCATCCTGTTCATGACTTTTTAAACTCCAGCAAATTACCTGTTGTAATTATTGATCCTCAATCTGATTTAACGCCTTATGGTAAAGGTTGGGCTTGGGATGATGCGCAGGAAAGCTATATGCCACAAAGAAGTGTGCTACCGGGATTTGGGAATATGTTGAAATTAGAATGGATAAAGAAAGTTGATACACAAAAAGATAGTTTCGCCTACGATTTAGCCGTTATCAATACTGATATTCCTGATTTTCTATTGATAAAAAAAACAGACTTAACATTAGCAGAAAATAAAATTGTAAGACTTCCTGGAACTAATCATTTCACAGTAACGGTGAACAATAAACTAAACTCCTTTACTCAAGAAATACCTTTTGAAACCTTTGGTATGCAAGCAGGCGCGATGATTTACCAGCAATTATTGTATCATGCGCCAACGATTCAACAAAAGAATACAATAAACCGAAAAGAATTCACCCCTAAATATTCTCAACGCAGTGATTCGCTTTATAAATTAATGATGTACAGAAGCGATAATTTTTTTGCAGAACAAACCTTACTCATGGCGAGTCATAAATTATTGGGAGTAATGAGTGATGAGTTGATGATAGACACTTTG